>CAZDLV010000011.1:0-23700 GCA_964506345.1 uncultured Rhodobacterales bacterium
GCCCGTTTACGGGATTCGCCCGCGCCTTCGCAAGGGCCATAATGTCGCTTTTGCGCGATAGGGCGTCGCAAGCCGTTTCCGATGCGAAACCCGCGTTCCCGATACGACGCGACGTTCCGGCTTGCATGTGGCGGGCGCGGGCGGCAGGTTGGCGGGAAATATTCGCGAAAATATTCAGGGACTCCCATGCAAAACCCCGGCCTGAAAAACTGGTTGTTACTGATCCTGCTCGGCCTGATCTGGGGCGGCTCGTTTCTGGCTGTCAGCTATGCGCTGGAGGGTTTCGGCCCGATCACCATCGCCGCGGTGCGCATCGCCATCGGCGCGGTGATCGTGACGGCGGCCAGCATCCTGCTGGGGCACGGGTTGCCCTCGTTTGTGACAGCCGAGGGGCGGCGGACGTGGGTGTTCGCGCTCGGCATGGCGCTGTTTACCAACGCGATTCCGTTTTCGTTGCTGAGCTGGGCGCAACAGCATGTCAGTTCGGGCTATGCAGGGATCACCATGGCGGTGGGGCCGCTGTTTGTGCTGCCGCTGTCGCATTATCTGGTGCCCGGGCACCGGTTGACGCCGGTCAAGACCTTCGGTTTTTTCGTCGGATTTGCCGGTGTGGTGATCCTGATCGGTCCGGCGCAAATCCTGCAATCGGGCGGCAGCGACATTGAAAATATCGCGCGGCTGGCCGCTGTCGGGGCCAGCGCCTGCTACGCCATCGGCAGCATCATTACCCGCCTGTCACCGCAAGGGCCGCAACTGGCGTTCGGGGCGGCGGCGCTGATGCTGGCCAGCGTGATCCTGCTGCCCGTGGCACTGGTGGTCGAGGGTGTGCCGGCCATGCCGGAACCCCGCGCCCTGCTCGGGCTGCTGTATCTGGGGGTGGTGCCGACGGCGCTGGCGACGGTGATACTGGTGTTCGTGATCAAATCGGCGGGTCCGGCGTTTATGAGCCTTGTCAACTATCAGGTGCCGGTCTGGGCCGTGATCTTCGGCATGGTGTTTCTGGGCGAGAGCCTGCCCGCCTCGTTCCTGTGGGCGCTGGGGCTTATTCTGGCGGGGCTGGCGATATCGCAGGCGCGCCTTGCTCGGTTCCGGCTATGAAAACCGACTGGATTGCCATCCTTGCGCTGTCTTTTCTGGTCGTGGTCTGGGGCTCGGCCTTCGGGCTGACCGCCGTGGCGCTGGAGGGGTTTTCGCCGGTCGAGGTTTCCTTCGGGCGCACGGGGCTGGCGGCGATTGTCGTGGCGCTGGTGGCCGTGGTGTCGGGGCAAGGGCTGCCCGATACGCTGGCCGAATGGCGCTGGCTGGCGCTGCTGGGCATCGTCGGGCTGGCGGCACCGGTGACGGTGCTGAGCTGGGCGCAACTGAGCGTGCCGAGTTCCGTTGCCGCGATTTTCATTTCCTCGGTGCCGCTGTTCATCCTGCTGCTGGCGCGGCTGGTGCTGAAAGAACCGGTCTCGCGGCGCAAATGGCTGGGGTTTGCGGTCGGGTTTGCGGGGTTGCTCTGGCTGGCCGGTCCTTCGGCGCTCCGCCAGATCGGGGCGGGCGGGCAGACGCTCGGACAGGCGGCGCTGGTGCTGACGGCGCTCGGCTATGCCACCGGTGCGATTGTTATCAAGATGATGCCGGAAATCCCGCCGTTCCGCGCCACGGCGGGGACGATGATTTCCGGCACGCTGTTTCTGGCCCCCTTCGGGTTTTCGGCCATCGGCACGGCGGCGCAGGTTCCGTGGCCGGTGCTGCTCTCGCTGCTGGCGCTGGGGATTTTTCCCAGCGGCATCGGGCAGTTGATCCGCTATTTCACCGTGCGCCGGCGCGGGCCGGTGTTCGTGTCGGTGGTGGGGTATCTGCTGCCAGTCTGGGCCGGTCTGGTCGGGTTTTTCCTGCTGGACGAGCCGCTGACCCTGCACACGGTTTCGGCCTATGGCGTCGTGCTGGCGGGGATACTGATCGCGCGGGATCGCAGGGTGGGCTAGGCGAATTTCTCGACTTCGGCGCAGATGTCGCCAATGACCTCGGCCAGCAGTGCCGGATCGGTGGATTCGCCCATCACCCGCACCAGCGGCTCGGTCCCCGATTTGCGGATCAGCAGACGGCCCGAGGCGGCCAGCCGTGCCTCGCCATCGGCAATCGCGGCCTTGACGTCCGGCGCCTCCAGCGGATCGACACCCTCGGAATAGCGCACGTTCTGCAGGGTTTGCGGCACCGTCTCGAACACCCGCGCCAGTTCGCTGGCCGGTTTGCCGCTCTCGATCATCGCGGCAAGGAACTGCAACGCCGAGATCATGCCGTCGCCGGTGGTGACATAGTCGGTCATGACGATATGGCCGGACTGCTCGCCGCCGAGGTTGAACCCCCCTGCCCGCATGGCCTCCACCACATAGCGGTCGCCGACATCGGTGCGCAGCAGGTGCAGGCCCCGCCCTTCGAGATATTGCTCCAGCCCGAGGTTCGACATCACCGTGGACACCAGCGTCCCCTTGGCCAGCCGCCCCGCATCGGCCCAGCGCGTGGCGACCAGCGCCATGATCTGGTCGCCATCGGCCACATGGCCGCTCTCGTCGATGATCATCACACGGTCGGCGTCCCCGTCGAGGCAGATACCGATATCGGCACCGCTCTCCACCACCATTTTCGCCGCCGCCTCGGGGTGGGTGGAACCGACGCCGTCGTTGATATTGTACCCGTTGGGCGAGACCCCGAGCGCGATCACCTCGGCGCCGAGCTCCCACAACACCTCGGGCGCGGCCTTGTAGGCGGCACCGTTGGCGCAATCGACGACGATCTTCAGCCCGTCGAGCTTCTTGCCGCGCGGAAAGGTGGTCTTGGCGAATTCCATATAGCGCCCCAGCCCGTCGTCGATGCGCGTGGCACGGCCGATCTTGTCCGGCGCGGCCAGTTTCAGGTTGTCCGCATCCAGCATCGCCTCGATCTCCAGCTCCGCCTTGTCGGACAGTTTGAACCCGTCGGGGCCGAAGAACTTGATGCCGTTGTCATGGTGCGGATTGTGCGAGGCCGAGATCATCACGCCGAGGTCGGCGCGCATGGAGCGGGTCAGCATTCCCACGGCCGGCGTCGGCACGGGGCCGAGCAGAAACACATTCATCCCGACCGAGGTAAATCCGGCGGTCAGCGCGTTTTCCAGCATATAGCCCGAGCGGCGCGTATCCTTGCCGATCACCACGCGCGGCGCATCGGTGCTGGCACGGAAATACCGCCCCGTGGCGATGCCGAGTTTCAGGGCGAATGCCGCCGTCATCTTGCCGGAGTTTGCCTTGCCGCGAATGCCGTCGGTGCCGAAATACTTGCGTGTCATGCTGCCCTAACCTTTTAGTGCCCGCCAGAGGCGGACCGCCTGTTTTGTTTCCCTGATATCATGAACGCGCAGCATCTGCACACCCTGATTCAGCGCCTCCAGCGCCACGGCAATGGATCCCGGGGCGCGATCGGCGGCATTCGGCGCATCCCCGAGCGTGCCGATGAAACGCTTGCGCGACACCCCGAGCAGGACCGGACAGCCGAGCGCATGGAACAGCGCCAGACCGCGCAGCAGCGTCAGGTTGTGTTCCTGCGTTTTGCCAAAACCGATGCCGGGATCGATCATGATGCGGGAACGGGGAATGCCGGCGGCCTCGCAGGCTGTAACACGGGCTTCGAGGTAGTCGTAAACGTCGAGCAGCACATCGTCATAGCGCGGGTCGTCCTGCATGGTTTTCGGATCGCCTGCGGCGTGCATCAGGCAGACGGCCACGCCGGTTTCTGCGGCGACGGACAGGCTGTCGGGATCATAGGTCAGCGCGGTGACGTCGTTGAACAGCCCTGCGCCGGCAGCGATGGCGGCACGGGCGACAGAGGCCTTGCGGGTGTCGATGGACAGCGGCACGCCGGAGAGCGCCCCGATCACCGGAACGGTGCGGCGGGCTTCCTCGACCGGGTCGATGGTCTCGGCACCGGGGCGGGTGGATTCGCCGCCCACGTCGATGATGTCGGCCCCTTCCGCCAGCATCCGGCGCGCACCGGCGATGGCGGCGTCGAAGGTATAGTGCTTGCCGCCGTCGGAAAAACTGTCGGGCGTGGCGTTGAGGATGCCCATGATCGCGGGTTCCTGCATGTCGATACCGCAGACAGGCGCCCGCGGGGTGGTGAGGGTATCGCGCACGTCATCCGGCACCCCGCTTGCGGCGATCAGGGTGGCGGGCGCGCCCCGTTGCAGACGCTCGACACGGGTGAACCACAGGCGGCCACCGTTGAGCGGCAGGGCGTCGTCGGGGCGGTGCGGATCGCTTTGCACAATCGCGCGGTAATAGGTTTTCACGGCGGTTTCCTCCGTTACATTTTTTGCGGCGCCCGAACCACTAAACCGGTTTAGTGGAAGTATCACGGCGAAGGTTTTTACATATTCGCCAGTCGCTTGCACCATTTTACGGGATGCCGGCCCGGGTGGCCAACATAACTACTAAACCGGTTTAGTGGGGCGGCTAACATAACCACTAAACCGGTTTAGTGGTTATGTCGGGCCAAAAAAATCTATACCGCCGGAATAGCCACCTGTGCTGCGGGCAACGACTGCACGGGAACCTCTCCGGCCACATCCGCATCGCCACCCACCAGCAGCAAGCGTTCGGCGGCGAACTGCTCCGCAAACCACAGCGCCAGCGCCTCGGGGGTTTCGGCGTCGGCTTCGGGGGCCTCCACCGCATCCAGCACGATTTTTGACGGCGCCCAGACAGACAACTGCCCGTGCTTCATCGCCCAGTCCAGCTCGGTCCGGCTGTCGACCACCACGCAGCGTTTGTCCATACCGGCCAGCACCCAGGCGTTCTGTTCGATCGACAGCAGACCGATACGGCGATCGGCCATGGGATGACGGGCGTGCGGGGCGACCTCGGCAGCCTTTTCGACGCAGATGATGGCAGGGGTTTCCTGCGCCGCGATCGCGTCGAGCCAGGCTTTCAGGTTATCACCATGCAGCACCGCATTCGACAGGAACACAACCAGCGGATGCGGGGTGTCATCGGCAGGGGTGGCGGTATCGACAGGGTGCAGCGGCTGCGCCTCGCCGGTTTGGGCGCGCACGATCTCGATGCCGAGCGTGCCGGGGATACGGTCGAGCTTCTCGATCCGCACAAAGGCGCGGATGACGCGCGGGTCCTCCAGACAGCGTTCGGCGATACGCTCGGCGAGGGTTTCCAGCAGGTTGATGCGCTCGGTCGAGAGTTGCAATTCGATCGCCTCGATGATGGAGTCGTAGGAAATCACCTTGTCCACATCGTCGCTTTGCGCTGCGGTGGTGTGGCGGACCTCCAGCACTACGTTGAAACGCACGCGCTGCTTGACGCCGCGTTCGGCCTGAAAGGCGCCGATCTCGACCTCGCGGGTATAGTCGCGCACCGAAATCCGGTCGAGCGGGTCCGGCCCGCTGGTGGCGGCGGCCCTGACGTGGGGCAGCTCGAAGGCTATTGCGGTCTCGTCCATGGTCGGCTCCGGCAGGTGTTTTTTCCGCTCATAATGCGTTAACCTTTGACAGGCAAGCGCGACCGGTTGCCCGATGCGGCGAAGTTTTGCATTGTGACCGCCGGCCCGAGCCAATATCAATACGGGCGCAGTATGTAGCAAGTGCCGTCAATCCACGAAACATCCCGATTGCCCGAGGCCCCATGATCCGACTCCTTGCATTTCTGACCCTTGCCGTTTCTTTCCTGACCACCACGCCGGTTTTTGCCGCACAGCCCTGCGCCGGTGCGTTGCCGCCCGGAGCATTGCGCGCCATTGACACGGCAGCACCGGATATGGCGGTTTTCAGCGCTTCGGTGCGCTTTTATACCAATATCGAGCGTTGCAGCCGCGGCCTCGCCCCGCTTGTCGGGGATCCGCAGTTGCTGGGCGCGGCCATCGCGCAAAGCGGATATATGGCGCAAGTCAACGTCATGACACATGAATCGACGCGCGCCGGCATGCGAACCCTGCGGGACCGCATGAACATCTTTCGGGTGGCGCGCCGGTTGGCGGCGGAAAATATCGCGCAAAATTTTGTCTATGTCCTCGGCGGGCGGGCGCGCCTGCTGAACACCGCCGGCCCTTGCCAGTTCGTCTATGCCGACACTCGCGAACCGGTGCTGCGCCACAGTTATGCCTCGTTGGCGCAGGAACAGGTGGCGGCATGGATTGCCTCGCCCGGGCATTACCGCAACATCATGATGCAAGCGCTCTCGAGGATGGAGGCGGCGCTGGCCTATGCCCCCGATCCCGACAGTTGCGGCCGGTTCTATATTTCGCAGGACTTCGCAGGATAGCGGTTACTTGCGATAGAAAATATGCCGCCCGATCTGTGCGGTTTTGGTGAAAACACTCGCCCAGGACGGCCGCGAACCGGTGGTGTGATAGAATGTCGCCCCGTCGGTCAGCACCAGCGCCCGCCCGTCCAGCATCATCTTGGCCAGCTTTCCGGCGCGACGATAGGCCTTTATTTCAGTGAAATATTCGGCCTTGCCATCGCAGTTATACGAAAACTGGCAGGCATTGCGCCGCGAGGCCCCTTGTGAAACCACACCGCACACCGAATTCGGGAAGTCTTTCGAGGCAACCCGGTTCAGGATCACCTCGCCCACCGCGAACTGGCCGGCGAGGGATTCGCTGCGCGCTTCGAAATACAGTGCCTCGGTCAGGCATTTCCATTCCCGCCCGCCACTGACATTGGGGCGCGAATCCAGCACCGCCATGTTGAATGTGGTGCCGCGTTCCGCCGCAAGGCTGACCGCGCGACTCGATGCCTGTGCTGCCGACGCGCGCGCGGAACTGGCCGCATCCTCGCCCGACTGGTCGCCAATGGTGATGCCGAACAGGGAAAATCCGCGCGGGCTGTCCGGTGCGGGCGGGCGATGCACGCCAAGGCCGCTCATCTCGGCCAGCTGGTCCACGGTCATCGCCGAGGTGGCGGCGCGTTCCTGTGTCATGATCGTCATAATCTGGTCGAGCGCCTGCGGGCCGGGGTCTTGCGAAAACTCCGCCGCCGGCAGCTCGGCATTGGCGACGCCCAGCGGCATCACAAAGCCCAGCGACACGCTGGCTGTCAACACAAGGGCGCGGGCGCCGACGCGGGAAAACTGCCTGATGGCCAAATTCAACTGTATACCCTTTCGCGTCACCGTCGGTGACAATCGATTCTACTTGCGAAGCACCCGCGTGAGGCGCGAAAGCTAGCAAAATCTGGTGGCGATTTCAAACATTTCAACCCCGTGCGGAACAAACTTGCCGACGGTCGGGTCCGGCGGGCCGGAAGAATGCGCCTAACATATTGTAAAACAGCACTTATTGCGGGTTGTCAGACAGGATACTGGCCTGCGCCGCCGCAAGGCGCGCAATCGGAACACGGAACGGCGAGCAGGAAACGTAATCGAATCCGGCAATTTTGCAAAACCGGACCGAGGCCGGATCCCCCCCGTGTTCGCCACACAACCCCAGCGTCAGGTCGGGATTGCCCTCGCGCCCGCGTTTGGCGGCCAGCAACAGCAGCTCCCCCACGCCCTCTACGTCCAGCGAGTGGAACGGATCCTCGGGATAGACGCCCTGCTGTATATAATCGCGCATGAACCGCCCCGCGTCATCGCGCGACAGGCCATAGGTCATCTGCGTCAAATCGTTGGTGCCGAAGCTCAGAAACGCCGCGCTTTCGGCCAGATCGCCGGCGCGCAGCGCGGCGCGCGGGGTTTCGACCATGACGCCAAGACGGAATTCCAGCATCGCCCCCTGTTCCCGTTGCACATCGGCAGCAATAGCGTCGATACGGGCCTTGACCAGTTCGACCTCGCGGTTGGCGGAAACCAGCGGGATCATCACCTCGGGCACCACGGCTTCGGCCGCGTCGCGGTTGACGATTACCGCCGCCTCGAAAATCGCGCGGGCCTGCATTTCGTAGATTTCCGGCATGGTGACGCCCAGACGCACGCCGCGTTTGCCCAGCATCGGGTTGAATTCCTTCAACTCGTCGGCGCGGGTCATGACCTTGGAAACCGGCAGGTCCATCGCCTCGGCCAGATCCTGCATTTCCTCGCGGCTGTGCGGCAGGAATTCATGCAAAGGCGGATCGAGCAGGCGGATGGTCACCGGCAGGCCGCGCATGATTTCGAACAGTTCGACAAAATCCGAACGCTGCATGGGCAACAGGCGGTTCAGGGCCTCGCGCCGGTCGGATTCGGTGTTGGCAAGGATCATCTCGCGCATCACGGTGATGCGGTCCACCTCGAAAAACATGTGTTCGGTACGGCACAACCCGATGCCGTCCACTTTGAAATCCCGCGCCACGCGGGCATCCATCGGGGTATCGGCGTTGGCACGCACGCCCATCGTGCGGGCCGCGTCGGACCATTGCATGATGGTCGTAAAAGCCGCGCCCAGTTCCGGCGGGATCATTTTCGGCGCACCGTTGATGGCCTGTCCACGGGTGCCGTCCACGGTGATTATATCGCCCTCGCGGAATTCCTGACCGTCCTGCGTGCGGATAGTGCGTTTCTTGTGATCCAGCGTCAGGTCCCCCGCCCCGACAACGCAGGGCAGGCCCAGACCGCGCGCGATCACCGCCGCGTGGCTGGTCATGCCGCCGCGCACCGTCAGCACACCGGCAGCGGCGTGCATACCGCGAATATCCTCGGGCGAGGTTTCGGTGCGCACCAGAATACAGGGGTCCTCTTGTGCTTCGGAGGCCATCGCCGCCTCGGGCGAGAACACGATCTTGCCGGTGGCGGCACCCGGACTGGCCGGCAGGCCGGTGCCGAAAACCTGCCGTTTGGCGTGCGGGTCGATCTGCGGGTGCAGGTGTTCGATCAGATTGCGCGGCTCGATCCGCAGCAGGGCCTCGTTACGGGTGATGGCGCCGGCCCCGGCCAGATCGACGGCGATACGCAGCGTGGCGCGGGCATTGCGTTTGGCCGGTGTGGCGTCAAGGATTTTCACCCTGCCGTTTTCCAGCGTGAATTCGAACTGGAAAGCCTCGCCCATGCCCTGCGCCGCTTTCGCGCCCATCTCCTGCAACGCCTTGAAGGCCGCAGGAGCCATTTCCTCCAGCGAGGGCGCACTCTGCCCGCGGGCCTCGCGTCCCGCTTTTGACACCATATGCGGCGTGCGCAGGCCCATCAGCGCATCCTGCCCCTGCGAATGCGGCAGGAAACGGCCCCATGTGCGCGGACGGCCGGTTTTGTCGTCGATGAACTGCACAAAACCGGCGCCGGCATTTTCCCCCAGCCCGATCGCCATTTTCTGCACGATCAGGGCAAGACCGGCGTCGGCAGGGGCACCTTTGGCCTGGCGCAAAATGCGCGCGCTCGGGGCGTTCCACGATTTCGCCATGGCGCGCAGGGCGCCTTTCAACTGCGCCTCGGGGTCCTGCGGAAAGGGGTGGCCGACCTCCTCCGCGTACAGCGCCTTGCAACTGGCGAGCATGGCGGCGAGGTCACCGGTCGTCAGGTCCTCCTCGCTTTCGACGTCGGCGAGTTTAAGCTGGTCGTAGTAGAGGTTCTCGAAAAATTCGGGGTCGAGGTCGTCAACACTGGTGGCGTAGCCCTGGATGAAACGGCGATACAGGTCGATCGCCCCGCGCATCCCCAGCGTGGCCGTGTGCTGTTGCAGCACCGCATCGGTGACGCCGATGTTCAGGATGGCATTCGGGCCGCCCCATTCGACGTCAAGCGGGCTGGAACGCAACGACAACAGGCCGCTGGCCAGCAAGTCTTGCGGCAAATCGGGAAACCGGTCGTTTTCGGCAATATCGCGCACCGCATCGCTGGATAAAATCACCCCGTCCGGCACCGGCAATCCAAGCTGCACCATCCGCGCCAGCCGCGCCCCGCGCGCACCGTGGCGCTCGGGCGAAATGGTCAGGCTGTCAAAACGGATTACGGCGGGCATGGCTGGCTCCAGAGCTTCTTGCAGTGCAGCATAACCATGCGGCAGGGGAAGGCAAACAGAACCTGTATTTTCGCCTTATTTTATTGAGGGAATCGATATATATATTACACGCAATAGGGGTGGATTTTCCGATTTTTCCCGCTAATCCCTTTGATTTGCACGGTTTAATACCTATATCTGTTAGAGAGAGGGAGACATGCTAGAGACTTTTTTGCGCCCCGAGGCGCTGGTGTTTTCGATTGCCCTGACCGTTGTTTTCGGGCTGTTTTTACTGGAAATCCTGTCCCTTATGCTGGGCGGAAGCGTGCTGGCCATCGGCAGCGACGCGCCTGACGTGGATATGGATATCGACCTTGATCTGGACGGGGATTTCGATCTGGACATCGATATGCCGGCGGAAACAGACCTGCCGGAAATCACCACCGTGGCCCCGTCGGGGCTGGCCGGCTGGCTGGGTATGCGCGACGTGCCGTTCCTGATCTGGCTGGTGTCTTTTCTGACGCTGTTCGGGCTGTCGGGGCTGGTTTTGCAGGAAGTCGTCACGGCGCTGGCCGGCGCACCGCTGCCGGTCTGGATTGCCGGCATGATCGCGCTGGCTCCGGCGACCTTCGGCGCACGTTTCATCGCGCGGGTCATTGCCGCCATCATGCCGAAAACCGAAAGCTCCGCCATGCGGATGCGCTTTCTGGGCGGGCATTCCGGCGTCATAACCCAGGGCACCGCCCGACGCGGCAAACCGGCCGAAGCCCGGATAAAGGACCGGTTCGGCAACACCCATTACTTGCGGGTCGAACCGCTGGACGACACCGAAGCGATCCCGAAGGGCCGTGACGTCCGCGTGATCCGCAAACGGAACGGCATGTTCTATGTCGTCGATATTACCTGAGGCGCGGCCCCGCCTCTTCACACAACCCGAGGAGAAAACCTTGACACTAGATACCATTCTTGTCACCGCAGGCATCCTGATTGCCCTGTTCATTTTCATCGGCCTGATCATGGCGCGCCTGTACCGGCGCACCACCCGCGAGGTCAGCCTTGTCAAAACCGGTTCCGGCGGGAAAAAGGTTATCATGGACGGCGGCACCATCGCCATCCCGTTCCTGCATGAAATATCCTTTGTCAACATGAAGACCCTGCGTCTGGAAGTGGCGCGCACCGGCGAGGCATCGTTGATCACCAAGGACCGTATGCGTGTGGATGTCGGCGTGGAATTCTATGTTTCCGTCAATGCCACCGAGGACGGGATTTCCCGCGCGGCGCAAACGCTGGGGGACCGCACGTTCAACGTGGACCAGCTGCGCGAGATGATCGAGGGCAAGCTGATCGACGGCCTGCGCTCGGTTGCCGCCCGCATGACCATGGACGAATTGCACGAGAACCGCTCGGAATTCGTGCAGGAGGTGCAGAACGCCATTTCCGAAGACCTGCTGAAAAACGGGCTGGAACTGGAGGCGGTATCCCTGACCGCACTGGACCAGACGCCGTTCGATGCGCTGGACGAAAACAACGCCTTCAACGCCGTGGGGATGCGCAAACTGGCCGAGGTGATCGCCACATCCCGCAAGGAACGCGCGCAGATCACCGCCGAGGCGGATGTTTCTGTTCGCCGGTCCGAAATGGAAGCCGAGAAGCTGAAATACGAGATCGAGCGCGACCAGCGCGAGGCGGAAATCGCCAAGATCAAGGAAATCGAGATGTTGCAGGCCGACCAGAAGGCCGCAATTGCCCGCAACCAGGAAGAGGCCGACCGCGCCGCAGCCGAGGCCAGAATTGCCAAGGAACGCTCGATCCGCGCGGCGGAAATCGAACGCGAGCGGGCCATTCGCGAGGCGGAAATCGCCAAGGAACGCGAACTGGAAGTGGCCGACCAGGAACGCCAGATCATCGTGGCGAAAAAATCCGAGGAGGAATCCCATGCCCGCGCCTCGGCCGATACCGCCCGCGCCGAAGCCACGAAGGCGCAGGAAGCCATCGAAACCGCCCGCTCCGTCGCCGAGGCAGAGCGCCTGAAACAGATCGCGCTGATCGAGGCGACGAAAGAGGCCGAGCGCATGGCAACCGGTGTGCGCCTGAAAGCCGAGGCCGAAAAGGATGCCGCCGCCGACCGCGCCGCCGCACTGCTGGAGGAGGCAACCGCCGACGCGCAAGCCATCACCATCCGCGCCGAGGCGAAGAAAACCGACCTGCTGGCCGAAGCCGAAGGTAACCGCGCCATTGCCGACGCCGAAAACACGCTGAGCGAACAGATCGTGCAGATGAAAGTGGCGCTGGCCCGTCTGGAAGCCATGCCGGCCATTGTCGCCGAAATGGTGAAACCGGCCGAGAAAATCGACTCCATCAAGATCCATCAGGTGACGGGTCTGAACGGCGGCGGTGGTTCCGGCGAGGGGGCAGGCGGCACGCCGGTCAATCAGGCGCTGGATTCGATCATGGGCATGGCCCTGCAAATGCCGGCGATGAAAAAGCTGGGCGAGGAACTGGGCATCAGTATGGAGGACGGCCTGAACGGCGTCGTCAACGATGCCCTGGGCGGCGGGGCGGGAACGCCGGACGCCAATCCCGAAGACTGATACGAATGCCGCCCGTTGACCGCGGGCGGCATTTTTCTATCCGTTCAGCGCCGAAAAGATCGCGGCCTTGTGCATGACCTCGCGGATACGGTTCAGCAGGCACAGGCGGTTGCGGCGCACGATCCGGTTGTCCGAATTCACCTGCACGGTGTCGAAAAACGCATCAATGGGCGCGCGCAGGCTGGCCAGAGCCGCCATCGCGGCGGCGAAATCCTCGGCGTTGAGGGCCTGCGTGATCTGCGGTTCGGCGGCATCGAGCGCGGCGAACAGGGCCTTTTCGGCGTCTTCCGCGGCAAACTTCACGTCCGGTTCGCCTTCGTAGGAAACGCCGTCCTTCTTTTCCTCGGCCGCAAGGATATTGTTGGCGCGCTTGTAGCCCTGCAACAGGTTTTCGCCGTCGTCGGTTTTGACAAAGGCCTGCAACGCATTGGCGCGGTTGACCAGCAGGGTCAGGTCGTCGTTGCCCGGCATGGCAAGACAGGCGTCGATGACATCATGGGTGATGCCCTTGTCGCGCAGATAGACCTTCAGGCGGTCGTGGAAGAAGGCGAGGAGGTTTTCGCCATCATTGCCGGCATATCCTTTGGCAAAGATTTCGCGCAACCGCAGCCGCACCCCGTTTTCCAGCACCAGCCGGATCACCCCGAGCGCCGCGCGGCGCAGGGCGAAGGGATCCTTGGACCCCGTGGGTTTCTCGTCAATCGCCCAGAATCCGGTCAGCGTGTCGATCTTGTCGGCCAGCGCCACGGCGATCGAGGTTGCCTCCACCGGCACTTCGTCGGAGGGGCCGAGCGGCTTGTAGTGCATCTCGCAGGCGTTGGCGACGTCCTGCGGCAGGCCGGCGGCCTGTGCATAGTAGCGGCCCATCAGCCCTTGCAGTTCGGGGAATTCATAGACCATCTCGCTGGACAGGTCGGCCTTGGCGATGCGGGCGGCGGCTTCGGCCCGCGCCACATCGGCCCCGACCAGCGGCGCGATCTCGCGGGCCAGCGCGGCGATGCGGCTCACCCGTTCGGCCTGCGTGCCCAGCTTGTTGTGGAAAGTGACGTTCGCCAGCTTCGCGGCCATGTCGGCCAGCGGCACGCGCAGGTCGTTTTCCCAGAAAAACTTGGCGTCCGACAGCCGCGCGAACAGCACCTTTTGATTGCCGGCAAGGATGGTGGCGCCGTGGTCGGCGGTCTCGCGGTTGGCGACGGTGACGAATTTCTCGATCCGGCCGGTTTTCGGGTTGCGGACGGAGAAAAACTTCTGGTGTTCCTTCATCGAGGTTTGCAGCACCTCGGGCGGCAGGTCGAGGAAATCCTCCGCAATGTCGCCCATCAGCACCACGGGCCATTCGACCAGACCGGAAAGCTCCGCCAGCAGGCCGGCGTCCTCGACCACTTCCATGCCTTGCGCAAAGGCGGCGGTGGTGGCGTCGTGCCAGATGGTTTCGGCGCGCGCGGCAGGGTTCAGAATGACGGCGTTAGCCTTGAGTCTGGCCTCGTAATCCGCAAAAGACGTGACGCTGAAACGCCCCTGTCCCATGAAGCGGTGCCCCTCGGTGCTGTCGCCCACAGGGATGCCGTCGAGGTCGAAGGGAACCACCTCCACGCCTTCTTCTTTGCTCAAAATACTCAAGACCGAATGGATCGGCCGGACCCAGCGCAGGTTGCCTGCCCCCCAGCGCATCGACTTGGGCCAGGGGAATGTGCGGATGGTTTCGGGCAGGATTTCGGCCAGAACATCCGCGACCTTGCGGCCCGGTTTCTCGATCACCGCGAACAGCACGTCGCCCTTTTTGGTCTCGCGGACCTCCAGTTGCTCGCGGGTCAGGCCGGTGGAACGCAGGAAGCCCCCGATTGCCTTTTCGGGGGCATCGGCACGCGGACCCTTGCGTTCCTCGCGCACCGGTTTGCTTTCCTCCAGCACATCGTGGATGGCCAGCGTCAGGCGGCGCGGCGTGGTGAAGGCGGCGGCGGCACCATAGGTGAAACCCGCCTCGACCAGCGAGTCGGTAAGGCGTTTTTTCAGATCCTCGCCGGCGCGTTTCTGCATACGGGCGGGAATTTCCTCGGAGAGGATTTCAAGCAGGAAGTCGGTCATGTCATTCGGATTCCGGTTTCGGCGGGCAGGTGTCGGGGGCGGTTTTCCCGTCGAATGTCGCCTTGCCACATTCGTTGACCGTGCGCCACATGAAGGCGCGGCCATCGGGATAAAAAGCAATGATACGGTCGAAACCGTAGATGTCGTTGCTGGCCGCCAGCAAGGCGCGGGCGGCGCCGTCGTGGATGTCGGCCTCTATCTGGCGGGCGTCAAAGCAGGAAAACTGCGGCGGGGCGATCAGCGGTTCGGCCCCTTGTGCAACCACAACGTCGGACGGAATGTCGCCGGTGATGGTGAAACAGGCCCGGATCTTGATCGGCGAGGTGTCGGCATCGATACCCGTATAATCCGATACCGGCACATCGACGCCGTTGATTTTCACGCTGTCAACGCCGGTAACGTCGTAATAATAGGCTCGCGTTTGCGAATACCACAACGCGACGGTGAACACGGTCAGGAAGATCGCGAACCCGATCAGCAATATTCTGGTTTTTATCATGATGCGCCTCCGGCGGGGGTTTCGACGAAAGCGTCGGCGCACAGCTTGGTCAGTGCGCGCACCCGCCCGATATAGGCCTGCCGCTCGGTCACGGAAATCACGCCGCGCGCGTCCAGCAGGTTGAAGATGTGGCTGGCCTTGATCGCCTGGTCATAGGCGGGCTGGGCCATGCGGATTTTCTTGCCGGTTTTCGGATCCTGATGCGGATGTTCCAGAATGCGGGCGCACTCGGCCTCGGCATCCTTGAAGTGTTGCAACAGGGTGTCGGTGTCGGCCACGTCGAAATTCCAGCGGGAATATTCCTGCTCGTTCTGTTTGAACACGTCGCCATAGCTGAGCGCAATCGGCGCGTCGGGGTCGTTGTAGGGCATGTCCATCACATGATCGACGCCCAGCACATACATGGCAAGGCGCTCCAGCCCGTAGGTCAGCTCGCCCGAGACCGGCTTGCAGTCCATACCCGCGACCTGCTGGAAATAGGTGAACTGGCTGACTTCCATGCCGTCGCACCAGACCTCCCATCCCAGCCCCCACGCGCCGAGGGTCGGGGATTCCCAGTCGTCCTCGACAAAGCGGATGTCGTGCAGGTCCATGTCGATGCCGATGGCCTGAAGCGAGCCGAGATAGAGCGCCTGAAGATCGGGCGGGCTGGGTTTGATCAGCACCTGATACTGGTAGTAGTGCTGCAACCGGTTCGGGTTCTCGCCATAGCGCCCGTCGGTGGGGCGGCGCGAGGGCTGCACATAAGCCGCGGACCACGGCTTGGAGCCGAGGCTGCGCAGCGTGGTGGCGGGGTGGAAGGTGCCGGCGCCGACCTCCATATCATAGGGTTGCAGGATGGCGCAGCCGTGATCGGCCCAGTAGGTTTGCAGACGCAGGATGATTTCCTGAAAGCTGCGGGGTTTTGCGGGTTTGGTCATGGGTGGCCTCGACGCGGTTTGCGGTTGTGCCCCTCAATAGGGAAATGCGCGGGGGGGGTCAATTGCGTGTGGTGGTCGCGGGCCGGATATCGGCGCACGATCCGGTCATAATTTCTTCTTTGCCCAAATACTCCTGCGCGAGGGCGGGCCTATGCGCCAAGGCGCACGACCTCGCGTACCAGCAGTTCCAGATCGGCCTCTGTTGTCCGGTGGTTCGTCAGGTTCACCCGTATCACCGTTCTGCCATCCAGAACCGTGGTCGAGGGGGCGGCAATGCCCTGTTGTTGCAGCGCTGCCACGATGTCTTCGGCGTTGGCGGTTCTGTGGTTGAAACAGACGATGTTGAGGGAAACGGGGGGGACGAGGGTCAGGGTCGGTTCGGCCTCGACCAGCGCGGCGAGGGTTTGCGCCTGTGCCACGTTGCGTTCCATGGCTGCGGCGAGGGCCTCGGTGCCGTGGGCGGTGAATTGCGCCCAGATTTTGAAGGCACGGTTGCCGCGCGACAGTTCGGGGCCGTATTCGACCGGCCACGGATTTCCGGCCGCCAGCGCACGGCCCTGTTTCAGGTAGTCGGGGCGCAGGGTGAAGGCGGCGCGGTGGGACTCGCCGTCGCGGATCAGGACGAAACCGGCGTCATAGTTCACATGCAGCCATTTGTGGAAATCGAAGGCGATGGAATCGGCGCGGGTGATGCCGTTCAGGCGGGGTTTCAGAACATCGGAGAGGATGGCGCTGGCGCCGAAGGCTCCGTCAACGTGGAACCAGAGGGTTTCGCTGGCGGCGATAGTGGCGATGGTGTCGAGCGGGTCGATGGCGCCGGTGTTCACCGTGCCCGCCGTGCCCGCGACGAAGAACGGCGTCAGGCCGGCGGCGCGGTCGGCGTCGATGGCGGTTTGCAGGGCGGCGGGGTCCATGCGGAAGCTGTCGTCGACGGGGATCAGGCGCAGCGCGTCGGTGCCGAGGCCGAGGATATCGAAGGCCCGCGCGATGCAGCCGTGCGCCTGTTCCGAGGTATAGCCGACCAGCCCCTGCCCTGCCCCCGTCTTGCGGCTGGCAAAACCCGAGCGTCGGTCACGGGCGGTTTTGACGGCAACGATCGTGGCCATCGAGGTGCCCGAGACGATCAGGCCGCTGGCGGTTTCGGGGAAGTCGAACATTCCGCGCACCCACGCGGTGATCTGTTTTTCGACATAGATCGCGCCGTGGTCGCGCCCGCCCAGGTTGGCGTTCATGGCACCGGCGGCGATATCCGCAACAAGCCCCGTGGGCGTGCCGGCGCCGTGGACCCAGCCGAAAAACCGCGGGTGGGTGTTGCCGACACCGTAGGGCAGCATCGCGGCGAGGGTCTCGAACGCCGCGCCGCCCTTGCGGGGCAGCGGCGCGGTGAAGCGCTGTTTCAGGTCCTCCGGCAGAGGCTGCCACACGGGGCCGTCCCTGGCGGTTTGCAGCCTGTCGAGCGCGGCGTCGAGCATTTTGTGGGCCTCGGCGCGAAAGGCCGGCCAGTCTTCGGGATCCAGCGAACCGGCCATCACTCGCGCCAGAAAGCGACGGTGAAAATGACGTAGACCGACAACAGTTCCAGCCGCCCCACCAGCATGGCAAAGCTGAGCACCCATTTTGCCGCCCCCGGAAGTCCGGCGAAATTGCCCGAGGGGCCGATTTCCGGGCCAAGGCCGGGGCCGATGTTGGCAACCGCTGTTGCCGCGCCGGAAATGGCGGTGATCGGGTCCAGCCCGATCAGGCTGAGCAGCACGGTAACGGTGGCCAGTGTCATCATGAAAGCCACGAAAAACGCCATGACGGACCCCAGCAGGTCGTCGCCGACCGGCTGGCCCTGATAGCGGGTGATAAAGACGCCGTTCGGGCTGTGGATTTTCTGGATCTGGCTTTTGATCGCCGCGATCAGCAGTTGGTAGCGGAACATTTTGACCGAACAGCAGGTCGAACCGGCACACCCGCCAACCAGACCCATCAGGAAAAACAGCACGACGGGAAACGCCCCCCACAGGCCGTAATCGACGCTGGCAAAGCCGGTGCCGGACAGGATCGAGGATACATTGAAGAACGATTCGCGGATGGCGTCGGGAAACGGGCTGCCGTTGTCATAGATGCGATAAAGGGCGATCACGATGACCAGAATCAGCTCCAGCCCCAGAAATGCCTGCACCTGCGTATCCTTCAACAGCGGTTTGGCACTGCCGTTGATCAGTTGCACATAGCGCACGAACGGCAGGCTGGCGACCAGCATGAACACGCCGGCGACGTATTCCGGTGCGCCCTTGTAGGCCCCGAATGACGAATCGTTGTTGGAAAACCCGCCGGTGGACATTGTGGTCATGGCGTGGACGATCGAATCGAACAGGTTCATGCCGGACATGGCAAAGGCGACCGCGTTGACCGCCGTTATTCCCACATAGACCACAGCGATGGAGCTGGCGATTTCAACCGCACGGGGCAGGATTTTGCCCATCGTCTCGAATCCTTCGGACCGGAACGCCTGCATACCGCCAACCCGCAAGGTCGGCAGAAATCCGATGGCGACCACGATAATGCCGATGCCGCCGAACCATTGCATCAATCCACGCCACAACAAAAATGCCCTGGGCAGATCCTGAATACCCGTCAACACGGTGGAACCGGTGGTGGTCAACGAGGAAACGGTCTCGAAAAACGCATCGGTGAGCGACAGGTTGGTATAGCCGATCATGAAGGGCAGGCCGCCGAAGATGCTCAGCACCAGCCAGCTGACGGTGGTTAACAGGAAGGTTTGCCGAATCGTCAGGCCGATCAGCGAGGCATCCGCCGTTGCCAGTGCCGAGGCGCCGCCGATGGTGATGGTGATCAGCGCGCTGATGAAAAAGGCGCTTGCCTCGCCATCGCCCAGAAACAGGTCGAGGATGGCCGGAACCATCATATACAGCCCGAAAGCGGTGGTCAGCAGCCCGATGGCGTAGATTACAGGTCTCAAGTCGATCATTTCGGCAGGCTTGGCCTTTGCGCGTCAAACTGTCAAGCGATTAACAGTGCGTGTCGGGGGCAATTTTCGGCGCGCGTCCCGAAAGGATTCGCAGGTTGCGCTTGATCAGGTTGTGCCAGACCAGCACCGGCAGGCTGCGCAGAAAATCAAGACCGGCGCCTTTGCCCGCGTGCCGGAGCGTACGAATGGCGACCGGCGGTTTGGCGGGCAGGAACATGCCCTGACGTGCCGCCGGTTTGCCGGCCTTCAACGCGACCAGCGCCCGCCCCGTCGCGGCCGGGTTGTTCCAGTCCGAGGTGTAAACCACACACCCGTTGCGGTTGATTATCACCACCGAATTCGGAAAGTGGCCATAGGCGGCATGCGCCTGCCCGTCAAGGGTATCGACCAGAATCAAGCGCCCCTCGTGATCCTCGCGTGCCAGCGCGGCGGCATTTGCGTGTTTGTCGGCGTCCGAGGTGTGTTGCGGACGTTCGGCCCCCGGATGGGCCTCGCGGACATATAATATCGCGAAGGCGGTTTCAGGGTATTTTTCAACCAGCGCCGCCATACCGGAACGCCGCGACTGGAACAGGGGGCAGGTGATGCTGCCGGCCTCCAGCACCAGAAAGTCGCCATCGAAATCCAGCAGACGGCGCGACTCGCCGTCCGGTGTGGTCAACGTGAAATCCGGGGCTTTGTCCCCCGGTTTCGGGGCCACAAAATTGTCCAGATCATACTGGTCGGCGGAAAATCTGTCGTAGTTGTAGCCTGACATGCCGGTCACCCTTTCGGTAAAACGATACGTCAGCCTACACCAGTATCGGGCAAAACGAAACCGGCACGCACAGGCACGCCGGTTCGGGCCGGTCAGCCGCCGCGGTTGGTCGGGTTGCCGATGATGTTCAGGAATTCCTTGCGCAGCTCGCGGTCCGTGCGGAAATCGCCGAGCATGGTCGAAGTCACCATGGAGACGCCCGGTTTGTGGACGCCGCGGGTGGACATGCAGTGGTGTTCGCCCTCCAGCACCACGGCCACGCCTTTGGGTTGCAGCACGTCGAACAGGGATTGCGCGATCTGGGCGTTCATTTTTTCCTGCACCTGCAAACGCTTGGCAAAGGCATCGACGACGCGGGCGAGCTTGGAAATACCCACCACGCGCTCGGTCGGGATATAACCGACGTGGGCGACGCCGATGATCGGGGCCATGTGGTGTTCGCAGTAGGATTCGTAGCGGATGTCGCGCAGAACCACCATTTCGTCGTAGCCCTCCACCTCGCCAAAGGTGCGTTGGAGCATTTCGACGGGGTCTTCGTCATAGCCGCGGAACCATTCCAGATAGGCCTTGGTCACGCGCTTGGGTGTGTCGAGCAGGCCTTCGCGATCGGGGTCGTCACCGGCCCAGCGCAACAATGTGCGAACGGCGTCTTCGGCTTCCTGTCGTGAAGGTCTGTCAACCACTATGCCGATGTCCTCTTTGTCCGTAATTTTCGGGTCATAAACATTCATGGTGTATTTCTCCTGTTAGAGCAACGCAAGGTGACAGGCCGGTTTATTCCGCACTTTTGAACCACCTCCGGTTTACAAACTATTTACCCTTCGCCCCAAAACCTTAACAAATCGTTATCAAAAGGGGAATAGTTAATTTTGCGTTAAACTTCAGGTAGAGCCGTTAACCTTGTCCAGAGCATTTACAACATCCGCCTTCAGGTCGTTAACATCCTCTAAACCAACGGAAAACCTGACGAGCCCGTCGGATATCCCCAGAGTGGCGCGTTGTTCCACGGACAGCCTTTGGTGCGTTGTTGTCGCAGGATGCGTCACAATCGACTTGGCATCGCCGAGGTTGTTGGAGATCACGGGAATCGTCAGTGCGTTCAGGAATCGGAAGGCGGCCTCCTTGCCGCCGGCCACGTCCAGCGACAGAACCGTGCCGCCGGCGCTCATCTGGCGAGAGGCGAGGTCGTGCTGCGGATGGCTGGTCAACGCGGGATAGATCGTGCGGGCCAGCGCGGGGTGCCCCTCGACCGCTCGGGCGATAGCCAGCGCGGTATCGGCCTGTGCGCGACAGCGCAGATCCAGCGTTTCCAGCCCCTTGAGCATCACCCATGCGTTGAACGGGCTGAGCGCGCCGCCGGTGTGTTTCATGTAGGCAAGGAAATCGCCGTTGATGAATTCCGCGCGCCCCAGCACCACACCGCCGAGGCAGCGGCCCTGCCCGTCGATGTGTTTGGTGGCGGAATAGACGACGACATCGGCACCGAGGTCCAGCGTGCGCTGGAAAACCGGCGTGGCGAACACATTGTCCACAACAAGGAGCGCGCCGGACGCATGGGCGATTTTGGCGACGGCAGCAATGTCGATGACCTCCAGCGTCGGGTTGGAGATCGCCTCGACAAAAGCGAATTTGGTGTCGGGGCGCATGGCGGCACGCCATTGGTCAAGGTCGGTGCCGTCAACGAAGGTGACCTCGACCCCGAATTTTGGCATCAGGTTTTCCAGGATAAACAGGCAGGAACCGAACAGCGCCCTGGCCGCGACCACATGGTCGCCCGCCTGCACCTGGCTGAACAGCGCGCCGTTGACCGCAGCCATGCCGGAAGCGGTGGCAAAGGCGGCCTCGGCGCCTTCAAGCGCGGCTATGCGGTCCTCGAACATCGCGACGGTCGGGTTGGCGTAGCGGGCATAGATATATTCGTCCTCGCCACATTCGATAAAGCGGGCTTCGGCGGCCTCGGCGTTTTCGTAAACGAAGCCCTGTGTGAGGAAGAGCGCCTCGGAGACCTCGCCGTATTGCGAACGACGGGTGCCGGCATGCACGAGTTTCGTGCGGGTATTCCATGTGTCTGTCATGCTGTTTTTCCGGAAATTCCGGCCCTTTCGTGTTACGCGATCGGGGCGTTTCGGGCCTCGACCTCTTTAGCGGCATATTTAGCGTGGCCCGCAATCCAGTCCTACAAATCGCCACAGGGGTTTCTTACGAAGACGCGGCGTTACCGTCAAGCGGGCTTGCCAAAATCGTGAAAACCGCCATCCTTTGCCAAAACCGGAGGGAATACCCATGACAAAACCTATCGACCTGTTCTACTGGCCGACGCCGAACGGCTGGAAAATCACCATCGCGCTGGCGGAAATGGATCTGCCCTATACCCTCAATCTGGTGAACATCGGAGCCGGAGAACAGTTCGAACCGGAGTTTCTGGCGATTTCGCCAAACAACCGGATGCCTGCGATCATTGATCCCGAAGGGCCGGACGGGGCGCCGGTTTCCGTGTTCGAGAGCGGGGCGATATTGCAGTATCTGGCGCGCAAGACCGGCAGGTTTTATGGCCGCGACGAACGCGGGCGGGTCGAGGTGGAACAATGGCTGATGTGGCAGATGGGCGGGCTGGGACCGATGGCGGGACAGGCGCACCATTTCCTGAAATACGCGCCGGCGATGGATCCGCCCCACGACCTGCCCTATGCCAAGGACCGCTACCGCAACGAAACCGCGCGCCTTTATGGTGTGCTGGACCGGCGGCTGGCGGATCGGGAGTTTGTGGCGGGGGACTATTCGATTGCCGATATGGCGATCTGGCCCTGGGCGAGCCTGTGGGAAGGGCAGGAGCAGAACATCGATGATTTCCCGAACATGAAGGCCTGGCTGGACCGGGTTTATGCCCGACCGGCAGTGCAGGCGGGGCGCGCCGTGGCCAAGGAGCGGCGCGGGAATTTGCAGGATGACAAAGACGCGCAAAAGGTGCTGTTCGGCAAGAAATAGGGGCGGATGTCGCGCAGTTGTGATCGGGTGTCAGGGGCATCGCTGTATATTTTTACACTTGTGGCAGGTAGAACCGTCGAAAATTGTTCAACACCGGAGATACCGCATGAAATTCCTGAAGATCACTGCTGCCGTTGCGACCGTCCTTGCACTGGGGAGCGGCGTTGCCATGGCGTCCTCGCACGGCAACAAATATGTGATGAGCGCGCCGCTGAACGGGCAGACGTTCATCATGTACCAGAACCATTTTTCGCTGTATTTCTATGCCAAGGACGCGCCGGGGGTTTCGAACTGCTATGGCGAATGTGCGGTGAAATGGCCGCCCGCGATCCTGCCTGCGGATACGCCGATGCCGGAAAACTATACCTTGATCCCGCGCAAGGACGGCAGCATGCAGATCGCCTTCAAGGGGCGGCCGATGTATTTGTATTCAGGCGACAAGAAGATTGGCGACATCAAGGGTGTCGGGCTGGGCGGTGTCTGGGAACTGGCGATTCCGTTTTAAGGATGACGGGGCCGGTATGTGATCGGATGCCGCGGCGGCGGGGAGTGTATTTCCGCCGGCCGGCCTGCTAGAAGTAGCCGTAACCCCCGAAAACCGGAGTTTCCCAGATGAATCTTGTGATCATTTCTTCTGTTGTGATAGCGGCTGCGGCCATAGGCACGGGTGCCTATCTGGCCAGAACCAACGCCAGCGGCGTAACAGAAGCGCCGGCCAACGTGTCGGCATTTGTTATCGGCCGGAGCCACTATTCGCTGTATACATACGATCTCGACCGTCCGGGGGTTTCCAATTGTTATGACGCCTGCGCCCAAATGTGGCCGCCCGCTATCGTGCCTGCCGGCACCAAAGCGCCGGCAAGCTATTCCCTGATCGCGCGCAAGGACGGCACGATGCAGATCGCCTATAAGGGGCAGCCGCTGTACCAGTATTCCGGCGACGAAAATGTCGGGGATATTGCCGGCGACGGGATAGATGGCGTCTGGCGACTGGCGAAACCCGACTAGGG
>CAZDLV010000012.1:0-23034 GCA_964506345.1 uncultured Rhodobacterales bacterium
CGTCGCGCGTCTTGCCCAACACCTGCGCACCGCAAACCAAAGCGGCCGCGCAATGCGCGGCCGATGTGTCAAACGCCAGTATCAGTTCACCGTCACACCCCA
This sequence comes from uncultured Rhodobacterales bacterium, assembly GCA_964506345.1. Classification (GTDB taxonomy): domain Bacteria; phylum Pseudomonadota; class Alphaproteobacteria; order Rhodobacterales; family Rhodobacteraceae; genus NORP23. The sequence goes on from CAZDLV010000012.1 coordinate 103, forward strand.
ATGGCGCGCACCTCCAGAACCTCGGGAATATAATGCTTCAACAGGTTCTCGATCCCGCTTTTCAACGTCATGGTGGATGACGGGCACCCCGCACACGCCCCCTGCATATGCAGATAGACAACGCCGCGCTCGAACCCGTGAAACGTAATATCGCCACCGTCCTGCGCCACGGCAGGGCGCACACGGGTGTCCAGCAACTCCTTGATCTGTTTGACCAGTTCCGCATCCGGCCCGTCATGTTCCGCATGACCCACCGTGCCGCTTTCGTCCGCCATGATCGGCTGGCCGGACTGGTAATGCTCCATGATCGCGCCAAGGATCGCCGGCTTGATATGCGCCCAGTCAACAGTATCGTTTTTGGTGACGGTCACAAAATCGGGCCCAAAGAACACGCCGGTCACACCGGCGACATCAAAAACCCGCAACGCCAGCGGCGAGGTCGCCGCTGCCTCCACATTCGGGAAATCGGCGGTGCCGCCCGGCAAAACGGCCAGCCCCGGCAAAAACTTCAAGGTCGCCGGATTCGGCGTGGATTCGGTTTGGATAAACATAGCAGTGCCCTTTCAGAACTTGACAGCTATCTGACATGTCCGAGCAAAAAAGTCAAGTAAACTGGAATCATTCCAAGTTGGACAAATCACCTCACCGGAAATCAGCTGACGGCAATGATATCGGCCTTGGTCAGCGCGCCGGGCACCACGACAATCGGCACGCGCATATCGCCGGATTGCCGCGCCACCAGTTGCGTAACCAGCGGTCCCGGCCCCTCGCCTGTCGCACCGGCGCCCAGCACCAGAATCCCCACCTCGGGATCATCCTTGATCTGGTTCAACACCTCGGTGGCTTTCTCGCCCTCGCGGATGACCAGCTCCGGCTCCATGCCTTCCTTGTCCATCATCCACTTGCTGAACACCTTGAAATGTTCCTCGATCCGCTCGCGCGCCTCGATCCGCATGGCTTCGCCCACACCGATCCAGTGCTGGAACTCCTCGGGCGCAATCACCCCGAGTATCTCGACCCCGCCGCCGGTTTTCTTGGCCCGGATGGCGGCGAAACGCAACGCGTTCAGAAATTCGGGACTGTCGTCCATGACGACCAGAAACTTACGCATATCTCTCGGCTCCGTATAACCTCGGTTCCCGCCATACTCGCTTATGTTGGCCCGTCGCGCAACTGCGGCGTTTTGCAACCGCAGTCGCGCAAACCGTCAGGGCTGTGTCACACCCACCGCCGGATTGACCGGCGCACCGGCATCGCGCAACGGCAGATCCCGCCGGATCCAGCCCCTGTCAACGCCCGAGCCGGACATACCGCCAACCACATCGATAATCCCGCTCCAGCCCATTTTATCCAGCTGCGTCGTCACATACCCCGACCGGCTGCCGGACCGGCAAATAAACGCCAGCGGAATATCCGGCGACTGCATACGGATGGCGTTGATCTTGGCAACAAAATCCTGCTGCGTCATATCGGCCAGCAACGCCACATCGGCAACACCGGTCTGCGCCCATTCATCCGGGCGGCGAATATCGATCAACACCAACTTGCCCGCCAACGCCTGCTCGCGCGCCACATCCGGCGTTATCTGCACCACTCCGGCCGAAGCCGCCGTGCCGCTGACCAACACCAGCGCCAGTACCTGAAAAATCTTGAGTAGTCTTCCCATCGGTTCTCTCCTGAATTTCATATTCACGTTAATGAATATAATTCATGCCCCACCGATCACGAGTGCGGCAGAGTGTCCACTACCTGCGATTCCGCACAAACCCGACGATATCATAGGTTTTCTGCAAAATCGGCTCGGCAATCGCCGCCGCCTTTTCGGCCCCGTCACCCAGAATCCGGTCGATCTCCGCCGGATCATCCATCAGCCGCGCCATTTCGGTCGAGATCGGCGACAATTTCGTCACCGCCAGGTCGGCCAGCGCCGGCTTGAACCGCCCCCACTGCGCCCCTGCGAACTCGCCTATCACCGCTTCCGACGTCATATCCGCCAGCGCCGCATAGATATCCACCAGATTGCGCGCCTCCGGCCGGCCAGCCAGATCGTCGAGGTTGTCCGGCAACGGTTCGGGGTCGGTTTTCGCCTTTTTGAATTTCTTGGCAATCAGGTCGGCATCATCGGTCATGTTGATACGTTCCATATCCGAATTGCCCGACTTCGACATCTTCTTCGTCCCGTCGCGCAGGTTCATCACCCGTTTGGCAGGGCCTTCGATAATCGGCTCAGGCAAAGGAAAGAAATCCGGCGCCTTGAAGTCGTTGTTGAATTTCGCCGCAATGTCGCGGGTCAATTCCACATGCTGTTTCTGGTCCTCGCCCACCGGCACATGCGTCGCGTGATACAGCAGAATATCCGCCGCCATCAGACTGGGATAGGCATAAAGGCCAAGGCTGACCTTCTCGGCATTCTTGCCCGCCTTGTCCTTGAACTGCGTCATGCGGTTCATCCAGCCGACGCGCGCCACACAGTTGAAAATCCAGCCCAGCTCGGCATGGGCCGACACCTGCGACTGGTTGAAAAGGATGGACTGCGCCGGGTCGAGGCCGCTGGCGATATAGGCCGCCGTCAGCTCCCGCGTGGCATGTTTCAGCCCGGCCGGATCCTGCCAGACGGTGATCGCGTGCATATCGACAACGCAGTAGACGGTTTCGAAACCCTGCCCCTGCATATCGACAAACCGTTTGATGGCACCGAGGTAATTTCCCAGCGTCAAACCACCCGAGGGCTTGATACCGGAAAAGACGCGACGCGTGTGGACCGCTTCCGTCATGGCAATTCATCCTTTACTTTGATTGCAATTATGGGCGACTTATCGCGAGTGCAAAGCCGCCCGTCAACAGGAGTCACCGATGTTCGACCCGAATAGCAACCTGTCCCCGTTCAACCCGCTACCGCCGGTGATCGTCATTCTGGCGCTGGTGATCAGCGGGATCGAGATTACGCTGCAACTCGGTTCCGCCGGTCTTGTCGGTGGCACCGATGCGGTCGGCTGGCGTCTGGAAACCATCCGCGCGCTCGGGTTTTTCGATAACGTGTTCGAATACATGCGCCAGACCCGAACCTACGACTGGAACACGCTGGGCCGTTTCATCACCTACCCGTTCGTCCACTTCGCCTTTTCCCACGCCGTCTTTGCGGTCGTCATGCTGCTGGCCATCGGCAAGGCCGTGGGCGAGGTTTTCCACACCGCCTCCGTCCTCGCGCTGTTTTTCACCAGCTCGATCACCGGCGCGCTGGCCTACGGGCTGTTCGGCAATCCGGTCTATCCGCTGGTCGGCTCCTATCCGGCGATCTACGGGTTCCTTGGCGCGTATACATGGTTGCTGTGGCTAAACGCCGGTGCAACCGGCGAAAGCCGCCTGCTGGCCTTTCGCCTGATCGGTTTGCTGATGATATTGCAGATAGGCTACCGGCTGGCCTTCGGCGGCGGTGATGAATGGGTTGGCGATCTCGCCGGCTTTATCACCGGTTTCCTGCTGTCGTTTGTGCTTGCCCCGGACGGGCGCGCCCGCATGGGCCGCTGGGTGACATTCCTGCGTCAACGCTAACCGCGCCGCAGGAACCGTTTCAGATCGCGCGGCTTCATCGCGCCGGTCCCCAGAACAAACACGGCATAGGCCAGCGCACCGGCACCGATAACCGCCGCCAGCGCCGGATACCGCACCCCCGGCGTGTCCAGCCAACCCGCCAAACCGTAAGCCACCCCCCACACGACAGCCCCCATACCCAGACTGGCGCCCGCAATCCGTGGCAACACGAACCGCAACCGCGCATCCATCTTTGCCGCATCCCCGAACCGGCGCGCACCGAACCACAACTGCGCCACCATCACCCAACCGGCGACCGAGGTCCCCAACGCCGCCGCCAGATACCCCAGCACCGGCGACAGCCCGATGGCCAGAACCGCGTTTATCACCATCGACACCAGCGCATAATAAAACGGCGTGCGCGTATCCTCGCGCGCGAAATACACAGGCGACAGAACCTTGGCCAGAACAAACGCCGGCAAACCGGCCCCGTAAATCACCAGCGCCGCCGCCGTCGCCGCCGCATCACCGGCACCAAACGCACCGCGTTCGAACAACACCGACACCAGCGGCAGGGGTATCACCACCAGCGCCACCGCCGACGGCAGAGTCAAAAACAACGTAAATTCGGCCGCGCGGTTGATGCTGTCGCGACTCCCTTCGGCATCGCCGGCCCGCAAACGCCGCGACAGATCCGGCAGCAACACCACGCCAATGGCAATCCCCACCACGCCCAGCGGCAACTGGTACAACCGGTCTGCATAATTCAGCCACGCCACCGCCCCGTCGAAATAGGACGCCACCTGCCGCCCGACCAGCAGATTGACCTGCACCACGCCGCCCGCCAGCGCCGCCGGCGCGGCAATCACCGCAAGACGTTTCAGTTCCGGCGTCATACGCGGAATACGCGGGCGCAACACCATCCCCGCGCGCGCTGCCGCCCACCAGACCAGCGCCACCTGCGCAATGCCGGCAAACGGAACCCCCCAGACCAGCGCCCGCCCGACATCGAAACCGGCGCGATAGGCCAGATACATCGACCCGATCAGAACAATATTCAACAAAACCGGTGCCGCCGCCGCCGCCGCAAACCGCCCCAACGAATTCAGAACCCCGCTCAGCAATGCCGCCAGCGAGATAAACAGAATATAGGGAAACGTAACCCGCGCGAAGGCCACCGTCATGTCGAACCGCGCATCCTCGGCAAAACCGCTGGCCATCAGCATCACCAGAAACGGCATGAATATTTGCGCCAGCAGGGTAAACACGATCAGGATTCCGCCCAGCCCCGACATCGCGTCACCGGCAAATTCCTTCGCACCGCTTCCCGATTCGACCTTCTTGGCAAACATCGGCACAAACGCCGTGTTGAACGCCCCCTCGCCGAAAAACCGCCGGAACATATTCGGCAATGAAAACGCAATCAGAAACGCCTCGGCCACCGGACCGGATCCCAGAAACGCCGCAATCATGATATCGCGCACGAACCCGGCCACACGACTTGCCAGCGTCCAGCCGCCCACGGTCAGGAACCCCGACATCAGGCGGATTTTCCGGCTCACGCTTCGGCCCCTTCCTGCGCCTTCTCGATCGCCTCGCGCAACCGCCGCTCGATGGTCTGCTGCTTGGCCTCGTCATGGATTTTCATGCCGAACAGGTTCTTGACATAGAACGTATCCACCGCCTGCTCGCCATAGGTCGCGATAATGGCCGAGGAAATCGAGACCCCGCAATCCGTCAGCGTCCGCGTCAGATCAAACAGCAGGCCGGGCCGGTCGCGGGTGTCCACCTCGACAATGGTGAAATAATCGGATCCGGTGTTGTTGAACTCGATCACCGTCGGCACGATAAATTCCCGCTCGCGCTTCTTGACCTTGTCCTTGGATTTCAACGCATCGCGGGCAATCACCTCGCCCTTCAGCGTCCGTTCGATCATCTTGCGCAAACGCGGCAAACGGCTTCTGTCATAGGGGCGACCGTCCGCATCCTGAATCCAGAACACCGCCGTCGCCAGCCCGTCGGAACTGGTATAGGTCCGCGCATCCACCACATTCGCCCCGACCAGCGCCAGCGCCCCGGCAAAACGCGCGAAAATCCCCGGATGGTCCGGCATGACGAAACAGGCCCGCGTCGCATCGCGCTCGGGGTCCGCCTCGATATCGCTGACCGCCGCGTCGGCCTCCACCTTGCGCGCCAGTTCCGCGAATACTTTCTGCGTTTCCGTATCCAGCCCCATCCAGTAGGGGCGGTAATGGCGCTCGCATTCCGCCTCGATATCCCTGCCACTCCATCCTTTCAACGTCGCCGCCAGCGCCGCCTTGGCCTCGGCCTCGCGCTCGGCCCCGCTGGCCCCCTGATCGCCGGTGCGCAACAACTCGCGCGTTTGCGCATAAAGATCGCGCAACAACATGGCCTTCCAGTTGTTCCATACCCCCGGCCCGACGCCGCGGATATCGCACACCGTCAGCACCGTCAGCAGTTTCAGCCGCGTGCGCCGCCCGACGGCTTCGGCGAAATCCTGCACTGTGCGCGGATCCGACAAATCGCGTTTTTGCGCTACATCCGACATCAGCAGATGGTTGCGCACCAGCCATTCCACCGTGTCGCACTCGTCGTTGTCCAGCCCCAGACGTGGCGCAATCACCCGCGCCATCTCGGCCCCGATAACGGAATGGTCCTGCGGCAACCCCTTGCCGATATCGTGCAGCAGCAACGCCACATATATAATCTTGCGGTTCACGCCTTTTTCCAGAATGGACGAGGCCACCGGCAGATCCTCGGTCAACTCCCCCTTCTCGATCTGGAACAGATTCGAGATGCACTGGATAATATGTTCGTCCACCGTATAGCTGTGATACATATTGAACTGCATCATCGCCACGATACGCTCGAATTCCGGCATGAACGCGCCCAGCACGCCCAGCTCGTTCATCCGCCGCAACGCCCGCTCGGGGTTGTTGTGCGACAGCAGCAGATCAAGGAATATCCGGTTTGCCTCGGGATCGTTGCGCATGTCGTCGTCAATCAGATGCAGATTGCGCGCCACCAGCCGCATGGCATCGGGATGCAACAAGGTGTCGGAACGCAACCCCTCCTCGAACAGCCGCAGGATATTCAACGGTTTGGCAAAAAACGCCTCGGGGTCGGCAATGTCCAGCCGCCCGTGATTGATGACATATCCCTCGGTCACCTTGTCCCGCCCGAACGGCAAGGCGTTCAGGATCGTGCGCCCGAAACCGGGGCGTTTTTTGACATGGCGCGCCTCGAGCGCGGTCAGGAAAATACGGGTCAGATCGCCAACATTGGTCGCATGGCGAAAATAGTTCTGCATGAAAAATTCGACCGCGCGCCGTCCGTCGCTGTCCTTGAACCCCAGCGCCTCGGCCACACCTACCTGCACGTCAAAGGTCAGCTGCTCCGTCGGGCGTCCGGCGATCCGGTGCAAATGGCAGCGCGTCGTCCACAAAAATGCCTCGGCATCGGCGAAAACCTTGTATTCCTCGGCCGTAAACACCCCGTCCGATATCAGATCCTCGGGCGAATCCGCATGGTAAAGATACTTCGCAATCCAGAACAGCGTCTGCAAATCCCGCAAACCACCCTTGCCCTCCTTGACATTCGGCTCCACCACATAACGCGAGCCGCCATGCTTGCGATGCCGCTCGGCGCGTTCCGCCAGCTTGGCCTCGACAAACTCCGGTCCGGTGTTTTTGAACAGGTCCTTCCACAGCCGCCGGTCCAGATCGACAGCCAGCGTCCCGTTTCCGGCCAGATAGCGGTTCTCCAGCAAAGCGGTGCGAATGGTGAAATCCTCGCGCCCCAGCCGGATACAGTCATCCACCGTGCGCGTGGCGTACCCGACCTTCATGCGTAAATCCCACAGGGTATACAGAATGCTCTCGATCACACTCTCGCCCCAGGCGGTTTGCTTGTAGGGCGTCAGAAACAGCAGGTCGACATCGGAAAACGGCGCCATCTCGGCGCGTCCGTACCCGCCCACCGCCATCGCGCAAATACTTTCCGAGGTGGTCGGATTGGCCACCGGATGCAACCACCGCATCGCCACCTCGATCGCCATCTTGACGATCTCGTCGGTCAGATAGGTATAGGCCCGCGTTGCTTTGGGCGCATCGAACGGCGTCGCCGCACAAGCCGCCGCGATGATCTCGCGGCCATTGCCATAGGCGGTTTTCAGCACCTCGACCGCCTTCAGTCGAATCGCGGCCGCATCTCCGGCATCGAACACCGCCTGTTCGATATCGGCCCGCAACCGCGCGGGGTCCAGAACATCAACGGGGGAGCGAACAAGCTCCCCCACCGATATATTGTCTATGTCGAAGGTCATGGATCAGTATCCAAGCGCCCCGCCGAAACTGCGCGGGGCAGGATCGACAACAACCGCATCGCCCTTGTCCACTGTCAAAACTGCCAACCCGCGTTCGTTCAGGCCGTCCGCCGTAAACCGGAAAATCCCGTTCACACCGGCAAAACCGGCCGGATTGGTCAGCCGCGCGGCAGAAAACGTATCCCGTCGTCCCTCGGCCTGCGCCGTTTTGATCAGCGCGCCGACAGCAGCCATGGCGTCATAGGCTATGGCGGCAAAATTATGCGGCTGCGTGCCGTGCATATCCAGATACCGCTGGTCGAACTGCGCCGTCAGCACCGGGTCCGGCACGGCGAACAAGCCACCCTGCATACTCGGCTGCGTCAGCAACTCGGTCGAGGTATCCCACCGCGACAACCCCAGAAACTGGGTATTCTTCGGCTCGATCCCCTCGGTACCCAGCGCGGCGGCAATGAACGGCAACCCCCGCGTCGGCGTGTCGGTAAACAGGATCGCCTGCACACGGTTGCCGGCCATCGTTTCTGCAATAGACGGGGCCGCCGCGCTCAACCCTTCCATGTTCAGCGGATACGAGGCCGAGGCCGCAAGCGTCACCCCGCTCAGCCGTGCGGCCGTCTGCGCGGCGGCCAGACCGGCCTCGCCCTCGGTCCCTTCGGGATAGACGACACCCATGTTCGACAGGCCGGTCCCGGCGGTATAGGCAAACAGGCGCGCCGCGACATTTTCGAACGTCACTCCCATGATGTATACGTTGCCGCCCGCCACCTTGGCGTTGTTGGAAAAGCTCAGAACGTTGATATTCTTGCGCGCGGCTACGGCCGCCACGGCGTTGGTGGAACTGCTGAACAACGGCCCGATGATAATTTGCGCACCTTCGGCAATCGCGCGCACAGCCTCGGCGCTGGCGCGTGCCGGATCTGCGGCGGTGTTGTACACCCGCAAGTCGATCGCCACCCCTTGCAAATCCGCCTGCGCCATTTTCGCCGCGTTCACCAGATTTTCCGCCAGCTTGTCGTTCAGCGGCTGACCGGAGTCATACGGCACCATCAGCGCCACAACCACCGGCTTTGTCGGATCGACACTGGCTGCGGTGTTCATGACCGGCGCATCACAGGCCGACAGGGCAACCCCTGTGATCCCCAACAGTAACAAAGTCAAAAAACGAAGAGGTTTGAATCGGATTTTAGGCATAATTCCTCACAAAATCAGGTGGGTCCGGATAGACTCAAGTCGCGCAACAGGTTAAGCGCTGGATGATCACAAGTAAACGGCGGCTTTGGGGAAAGGATAGGATAACATGTCACAACTTGCCCCGCCCCTTGGTCCCGGTCTGTATCTGGTCGCCACACCCATCGGCACCGCCAGCGACATCACCCTGCGCGGGCTCGACATTCTGGCCAAGGCCGACGTGCTGGCCGCCGAGGATACGCGCAACACCCGAAAACTGCTGGAAATCCACGGTATCAAACTGGCTGGCCGTCCGTTTATCCCCTATCACGACCACAACGGCGCCGCACAACGTCCGCGCCTGCTGGACGCCATCCGCGACGGTAAATCGGTGGCCTTTGTGTCCGATGCCGGCACGCCGCTGATTGCCGATCCCGGTTATCAACTGGCCGCGGCGGTGATCGATGCGGGCCTGCCCGTCACCTCCGCCCCCGGCGCCTCGGCCCTGCTGGCGGCGCTGGCGGTTGCCGGCCTGCCGACCGACCGTTTTATGTTCGCCGGTTTCCCGCCGGTCAAACAGGTGGCCAAACGCAAATTCCTGTCAGAATTTTCTGCCGTCCCCGCAACGCTGGTTTTCTATGAATCTCCGCGCCGTCTGGCCGATTGCCTCGCCGCCATGACCGACATTTACGGGGCCGACCGCCGCGCCGCCGTCTGCCGCGAACTGACCAAAAAATTCGAGGAGGTCCGGCGCGGCACACTGTCGGACCTCGCAGCCCACTACGCCGAAACCGGCGCGCCCAGGGGCGAGGTGGTGATCGTGCTTGGCCCGCCTCTGACCCGTGCAGCCACCGCCGGTGACGTCGACATCGCCCTGCACGAGGCCCTGCAAACCCTGTCCGTCAAAGACGCCGCGAAACAGGTTGCCGAGGCGCTGGACCTGCCGCGCAAACCGCTTTACGCCCGCGCATTGGAGCTTACCCGCAAATGAGCAACCATCAAACAGGACTGGCCGCCGAGGATATCGCCACCCGGCTTTATGAATCCCAACAAGGCAAGGTCCTTGAACGTCGGTGGAAACGGCGCGAGGGCGAAATAGACCTGATCGTGTCGCTTGGCGGAAGGCTGGTTTTTATCGAGGTCAAGGCCCGCAAAACCCTCAACGCCGCAGCGCACGCATTATCGGCGCGGCAAACCGGACGCATGTTCAATGCTGCTGCTCGCTTTCTCGCCGAACGCGGATTCGGCCTGAACACCGAAACCCGCTTCGACATGGTTTTGGTCGATCGTCAGGGCAGTGCAGAAATTCTGGAAAATGCCATGATCCAAGGCTGGTAGGGTTGCAATTCCTGCCCTGCAAGGCCAAGTCTTGCAGGAACGAAAGGAACACCCATGCCCCTCAAAATCGCCATCCAGATGGACCCTATCGAAAATATCGACATCGCCGGAGATTCCAGTTTCCGCATTGCAGAGGAAGCGCAGGCGCGCGGGCACGAACTGTTCTACTACACCCCCGACAAGCTGGCCTATCAGGAAGGCCGTGTCACCGCGCGCGGCTGGCCTCTGACCGTCCGGCGCAAGATCGGCAACCATTTCACGCTGGGCGAGGAACAGGAAATCGACCTTGCGGATTGGGATGTTGTCTGGCTGCGGCAGGACCCGCCGTTCGACATGGGGTATATCACCACCACCCATATTCTGGACATGATCCACCCCGACACGCTGGTGGTCAACGATCCGTTCTGGGTGCGCAACTACCCTGAAAAGCTGCTGGTGCTGCAGTTCCCCGACCTGACCCCGCCAACCACCATCGCGCGGGATCTGGCGACATTGAGGGCGTTCAAGGACAAACACGGCGACATCATTTTGAAGCCGCTCTATGGCAACGGCGGCGCGGGAGTTTTCCGGCTGGATGCAAACGACCGCAACTTCTATTCGCTTTACGAGATGTTCGCGGGCATCAACACCGAACCGCTGATCGCGCAAAAATTCCTGCCCGATGTTTCCGCCGGCGACAAACGCATCATCCTGGTGGACGGGGCACCGGTCGGCGCCATCAACCGCGTGCCTGCGGCGGGCGAGACCCGATCGAACATGCACGTCGGCGGGCGGCCCGAAAAGATCGGCCTGACCGACCGCGACCGCGAGATTTGCGCCCGGATCGGGCCGCTGCTGCGCGAAAAGGGGCAGGTGTTTGTCGGCATCGACGTGATCGGCGGCATGTTGACAGAAATCAACGTGACCTCCCCCACCGGCATCATGGAGCTGGAATCCTTCGACAATATCAACGTCGCGGCAAAGATATGGGAGGCGATCGAGGCACGGGTTGCCGCAAAATAGACACCGGATTTTCCGGCTGCTGTTATTTCCGGCAACCTGTTGATAAACAGGATAAATACACGGTTATTGCCCATGGGCAATTTTTTGGGAACGGCGGTTTATTCCCCCCTTCCGGCAGATAAAACCGACCGCCGGCCAATTCGCTGCGACGCTGTTTCCCTACCGGACAGTTCAAATTGACCCACGCCGCCCTTGAACGCCCGCAACAGGAAGGGTATCCCCAAGGAAACCGACGGAGGCCCCATGCAATCTGACCCGCAACTGCTCGTTTCGACCCAATGGCTCGAAGATCACCTGACCGCACCGGACGTGCGGGTTCTGGACGCCAGCTATTTCCTGCCCGGATCGGACCGCAATGCGAAAACCGAGTATGATGCACAGCACATTCCCGGCGCGCGGTTTTTCGACATCGACGACATCGCCGACAGCCATTCGACCCTGCCGCACATGGTGCCACCGGTGGAAAAATTCATCAGCCGGATGCGGGCTATGGGGATTGGCGACGGGCATCGGGTGATTGTCTATGACTCGGCCGGAATATTCTCGGCACCGCGGGTCTGGTGGATGTTCCGCCTGTTCGGCAAACACGACGTGGCGGTGCTGGACGGCGGCCTGCCTAAATGGCTGGCCGAAGGGAGACAGGTCGAGGATATGCCCCCCGTCCTGCGCGACCGGCATTTCACCGCACGACGCAACGCGGCGCTGGTCAGGGACGTGACGCAGGTGGCGGCCTCGTCCAAATTGCAGGACGCGCAAATCATCGACGCCCGCGCGCCCGAACGCTTCAAAGGCGAGGTCCCGGAGGCCCGCAAGGAACTGCGCGCCGGCCACATTCCGAATTCATTGAACGTCTATTACAAGGACCTGCTGCGCCCCGACGGCACCATGAAGGATGTCGCGGATTTACAGAAAATTTTCGATACCGCCGGTGTGGACCTGTCGAAGCCAACGATCACCAGTTGCGGGTCCGGCGTCACCGCCTGCATCCTTACGCTGGCAATGGAGCGTCTGGGCCACAAACGCAACGCGGTTTACGACGGTAGCTGGGCCGAGTGGGGCATGTACGACGACCTGAAGGTAGACATCGGATGACCGGAACACAGGCAGGCGAGGTCCGATCCTATATCGTCACCTATCTGGAAATGACGACGCGCCCGACCTATCCCTATCCGCCACTGCCGACCGGCGGGCCGACCGTGTTGCTGGCCGCCGACAATCCGCCGGTGCGGTATTTCCTGAACCTCTATGACGCCGTCGGTGCCGAATACGAGTGGACCGACCAACACCGGAAACCCCGCGAGGAGGTCGAGGCCTTTCTGCATGATCCCGCCGTGACCCTCTATACCCTGATGCGCACCGGCTGGCCTGCGGGTTTTTTCATTCTGGACGGGCGCGAGGCCGGTATTTGCGATCTCGCCTATTTCGGGCTGGTGCCCGAGGCCGTCGGCATGGGGCTGGGCAAATACCTGATCCGGACCGCCGTGCTGATGGGCTGGGACATGCCCGGGGTCGAAAAGCTGACCGTCAACACCAATTCGCTGGACCATCCGCGCGCCCTGCCGCTTTACCAGAAAGCCGGATTCTCACCCGTCCGTCGCGAAGAGGCCAGCCGCGTGCTGACCCGCGACTGGCTTCATGACCACTAAAGGACCGAAATTATGTTCGAGAAACTGAAACCCCAACCCGAGGACAAGATTATCAAGCTGATCGGCATGTATGCCGCCGATCCGCGCGACACCAAGGTGGATCTGGGCGTCGGGGTTTACAAGGATGCCAGTGGCAATACGCCGGTGATGCGCGCCGTGAAAAAAGCCGAGGCGCGCCTGCTGGAAACGCAGGACACCAAAAAATATGTCGGGCTGCTCGGCAACCTCGATTTTGTTGCCGCCATGCGCGATCTGGTGCTGGGCGACGCGGTCGATCCGGCCCGCGTGACCGGCGCGCAGGAGCCGGGCGGGACCGGCGCCATCCGCCAGATTTTCGAACTGATCCAGATGGCCAGCCCCGATGCCACCGTCTGGATTTCCAATCCCAGCTGGCCGAACCACGAGGCGATCCTGAAACATCTGGGCATGAAAATCGGCAAGTATACCTATTTCGACGATGCCACCTGCGGTGTGGATTTCGACGGCATGATGCAGGACCTCGACAGCGTGGCTGCGGGCGACGTGGTGCTGCTGCATGGCTGCTGCCACAATCCGACCGGCGCGAATATCACGCATGACCAGTGGCGACAGGTCAGCGATTTGCTGGTGGACAAAAAGGCGACGCCGATGATCGATTTTGCCTATCAGGGCTTCGGCGACGGGCTGGACGAGGACGCGGCCGGCGTGCGCCTGATGGCAAAACGGGTGCCGGAGATGCTGATCGCGGCGTCCTGTTCCAAGAACTTCGGCCTGTATCGTGATCGGGTCGGTGTGGCGCTGGCGATTTGTGAAAACGCCGACGCCGTGCCGCTGACCAAGGGCGCGATTGCCGCGCTGAACCGCGCGAATTTCAGCTTCCCGCCGGACCACGGCGCGACGGTTGTGGCGATGATCATGGCCGATCCGGAACTGAAAGCCGACTGGATGGTGGAGCTGGAGGAAATGCGGACCTCGATGCTGTCGCTGCGTCAGGGGCTGGCCGAGGCGCTGCGGCGCGAGACAAATTCCGACCGTTTTGATTTTATCACCGAGCATCGCGGCATGTTCTCGCGTCTTGGTCTTACCTCCGCTCAGGTGGACAAACTGCGCGAGGAATACGGGATCTACATGGTCGGCGACAGCCGTTTCAACGTGGCGGGGCTGCCGGCGGACGGGCTGGACGATCTGGCCAAGGCGATTGCTGCGGTCCTGTAGATGGTCCCCTATATTCGCGGCGCGGACGTTGAACACCTGCTGGACTGGAACCGGATGGTTGCGGCCCTGCTGGCGGGGCATCGTCTGGCCGCGCCGCAGATTTCCGACCAGTTCGTGCAGCGCGGCAACGATACCTTGTTGTCGCGCGCCGCGTGGATCGACGGATTCGGGGTGGCTGTGAAATCGGTAACAGTGCTGCCGGACAACGCCGCCAAGGGCCTGCCGAGCGTGCATGGCGCGATGGTGCTGTTCGAGGATGAAACCGGCACGGTGCAGGCGGTGGTCGACTCGGCTCTGGTGACCAAATGGAAAACGGCGGCGGATTCGGTGCTGGGGGCGAAGCTGCTGGCGCGGCCGGACTCGCGCCGTTTGCTGATTGTTGGCGCGGGGGCGGTGGCGGCCTCGCTGGTCGAGGCCTATTCCGCCGTGTTTCCGGGCATTGAAATCACCGTCTGGAACCGCACCCGTCCCAAGGCCGCGGCACTGGGCGTTGCGGTGGCCGATGATCTGGAAACGGCGGTGCGGGCGGCGGATATTGTGGCCTGTGCAACGATGGCCAGCCAGCCGGTCCTGAAAGGGGAGTGGCTGCACGACGGGCAGCACATCGACCTGATCGGGGCGTTCACGGCGGATATGCGCGAGGCCGACGATCTGGCCCTGCAACGGGCGAAGGTGTTCGTGGACAGCCGCGCGACGACCGTTAACCATATCGGAGAGTTGATGATCCCGATTGCCAGCGGTGCAATTGCCGAGGCCGATGTGCTGGGCGACCTTTACGATCTGGCGGCGGGGCATGCGGGGCGACAGGATGCGGCGGACATTACCCTGTTCAAAAACGGCGGCGGGGCGCATCTGGATTTGATGACCGGCCACGAGATCCTTGCGGTCTGGCGCACCGTTACCCCAACGGCAGGGTAATACGGAACACGGCGCCGGGGGCGTTTTCCTCGACCGTCAGGTCGCCGCCGAGGTTTCGCATAATCTCGCGGCTGATCGGCAGGCCGAGTCCGGCGCTGCCGGCCAGGGTGATTTCGGACAGGCGGGCGAATTTCTCGAACACTTTCTCGCGGTCCTCGGGGCGAATGCCCGGACCGTTGTCGGCGATGCCGACCATCACGGTTTTCCCGACTTTGCGCGCGCGCACGGTGATCACCGGATGTTCGTTACGACCGTATTTTATCGCGTTCGACAGCAGGTTTATGAACACCTGCGCCAGACGGTCGAAATCGACGTTGACGACCAGCCCGCGATCACCCCGCACGGCAATATCCACCGAACCGGCGGCGCGCTGCCCCTCGATGCTGGCCAGCGCGTGTTCGATGACATCCGCCAGTTTCACGCGCTCCAGTTTCCAGTTGACCTGACCGGATTCCAGAAAGCTGAGGTCGAGGATTTCATCCAGCAAGCGGGTCAGGCGCTGGCTTTCGCTGTTGATGATACCGACGAAACGCTGGGCTTGCCCGGTCGTGATGTCCTCCTGGCTTTGCAGGATTTCCGAAAACGAGCGGATCGAGGTCATGGGGGTGCGCAATTCATGCGAGATTTGCGACAGGAAAGCATCTTTTTGCGCGCCGAGCTGGGTCAGTTTGGCGTTGGCACGGCGCAGTTGCTGCGCGGTTTCGGCCAGTTCGCGCGACTGGACCTCCAATTGTTGCGAATATTCCATGATCTGGGCGGTTTCATCGGCGATTTTCATCAGTTCCTCGACCGAAACCGTGCCGCCGCCGGCAATTTGCGAAACCATCGCATGGGCCGAGGCGGAACCGACACTGCCGGTCAGCTCGCGTTCCAGTTGCTCGATAAAGGTATCGGTAGGTTCGGGCAGGCCGGATTTCTTGCCCTGTTCGCCGGCCGCCTGTGTGAACAGCCGGTGCGCGGGGGTGGTGCCAAGGATGCGTTGCGCCAGTGTGAACAGGTCTTCGGATGTGGCGGAACGGCGGATGACAATGCCGGAATTCCGGCTGTCGCTTTGGCGGAACACATCGACGAACTGCGCCCCCTGTATCCTTTCAAGCTGGCGCGGGGTGACGATCAGCGACAGACCGATAAACAGCGCCGTGTTGATGCCCAGTGACCATAACATGCTATGCACCAGCGGATCGTATCCGGTTAACCCCAACAATTGTTGCGGGCGCAGCCATGACAGGCCGAACAGACCGTATTGGATGGTGTCGGCGCTAAGGATAAAGCTGCCTTCGAAGCTGGGCAGGAACAGGGTGTAGGCCCAGAGGAAAAACCCGACACCGAGACCGGCAAGCGCCCCTGTGCGCGTCGCGCTGCGCCAGAATATACCGCCGAGCAGGCTGGGAATGATCTGGGCGACACCGGCAAAGGAAATCAGGCCGATGGAGGCCAACGCCCCCGAGCCGCCCGTCAGGCGGAAATACAGGTAGCCCAGAAACAGCAGCCCGGCGATGCTGAGGCGGCGGCTGAGCAGCAGGACGTTGCGCACATCGCCGCTGGTAGAGATGCGCCCACGACCATAGCGCAGCCACAACGGCATGACGATATGGTTCGAAACCATCGTGGACAGGGCGATGGCGGCGATGATCACCATCGAGGTGGCCGAGGAAAACCCGCCGAGAAACGCCAGCAGCGCCAGCGCGTTCTGGCCCTGCGACAGCGGCACGGTCAGAACGTAAAGGTCGGGGTTGGAACCGGCGGGCAGGATAGACTGGCCGGCGATGGCGATAGGCAGGACAAACAGGCTCATTAAAAACAGATAGAACGGGAAGGCCCAGCTGGCGGTGGCAAGGTGGCGTTCGTCCGAGTTTTCAACGATCGTTACCTGAAACATGCGCGGCAGGGTGATGATCGCCGTGGCCGACAGGAATGTCAGCGCCACCCAGCGCGGACCGAAAATCGAATCGGCGTGCAGCATTTCCGGCGACATGCGCGAAAATATCCCCGACGGACCGTCGCCGATACCCCAGACCACAAAGATGCCGACAGCAAGCAGGGCGAAAAGTTTTACCACGGCTTCCAGTGCGATGGCGGTGACGACGCCGTGGTGGCGCTCGTTTGCATCGACGTTGCGGGTGCCGAACAGGATGGTGAAAACCGCCAGCACCGTGGCAATCCAGAAGGCCGATACGTCGCTGTTGGAAAAACCGGTCCCGGTAACGGAAAACACCGACAGGCTGGTGGTGATAGATTGCAGTTGCAGCGCGATGTAAGGGGTGGAGCCGATCACCGCGATCAGTGTAACCGCCACACCGAGCGTCGCGCTTTTGCCATAGCGCGAGGAAATCAGGTCCGCGATCGAGGTGATACGTTGTGTGCGGCCGATCCGCAGCAATTTGCGCAGCAACCACCACCAGCCGATGAACACCAGCGTCGGGCCGAGGTAGATGGTGACAAATTCCAGACCATTGCGCGCCGCAGACCCGACCGCGCCATAAAACGTCCACGCCGTGCAATAGACAGAAATCGACAGCGTGTAGACCAGCGGCGAACGCAACCAGCCAAGCTGCCCGCGTTTGGCACGGCGTTCGGCCCAGAAGGCGATGGTGAACAGCAATGCGATATAGGCAATACTGGCGCCAAGCAGGAAGTTGAATGTTAACAGATCACGCCCCCTCGTCCCCCTGCATCAGCAACTTCGAAAGGCGTTTGGCCATCAGGATCAGAAACAGCCAGACACTGAAAACATAGACGAACGGCAACGGTGCGCCGAAAATTTGCGCGTCGCGGGAAAAAATTCCGAAAAACGGCGTGGCGAACAGGACGATCCCGAACATCGGCAGGACCAGCGCCGAATCCTGACGGCGGCGGCGGCGAAAGGCGCGCTCGGCCAGATCGGGTTCCTTGCGCTTCATGACAAAAGCCCGGTCACCGTGGTGACGATCTCGCTGTTGGAAAACGGCTTGGTCATGAACGCGTCTATGCCGATTTCCTCGGCCTGCTGCCGGTCGCGGCTCTGGCCTTTGGCGGTCAGCATCAGCACGCGCGGCCCATTCGCCAACGCCTTGATATCACGCAGGATATCAAACCCCGAGCGATTGGGCAGCATGACATCCAGTATGACAAGATCCGGTAAAACCGCCGCCAGACGCGCCATTGCCGTAGCGCCATCCGTGGCTGTGGATATGTCGAATCCGGCGCGGTCCAGCAAAAACGACAGTGACTCGACGATATTCGGTTCGTCCTCTACTATTAATATACGCTTGCGCACCGGGTTCCCTTCCCTGTCGGCCGTGTCGCCGTTTTTGCCCAGACTAGCGAAAAACAGGCGCGCGCCACAAGGAAAATGACGCCGGCGCGACACTGGCAGATATTTCCCTGCAATATGACCTAGATCAAAGGCATTCACGTCACCACTTGTTAATGGAGCAAAAACACGAGGATAAAATGCGTCTAACCGTAAAAACCAATAATGCAGTGCGTTTGCTGATGTATTGCGCGCTTGACCCGAAAGGGCTGGCCAAATCGCGCGATATCGCACATGCGGTCAATGCCTCGGAAAACCACCTGTCGAAAATCGCCAACGCGCTGGCCAAGGCAGGGATTGTGGAGACCGTGCGCGGGCGCAACGGCGGCCTGCGACTGGCCAAACCGCCCGAGGAAATCGGCATCGGCCAAGTGGCGCGCGCCACCAACGAATCCGTCTGCATTGTCGAATGTTTCGATGCGGAAAACAACACCTGCCCGCTGGTCGGCCCGTGCGAGTTCGGGGGCGTTCTGGACAGGGCCATGAAGGCGTTCTATCAGGTTCTGGACGACGTTTACCTGTCGGACCTGTTACATAATGACAAGGAACTGGCCGCATTGATGGGCCTGAAATCCTGACGCACCCCCCCTTTTATTTGTGCCTTGCCAACTTACATAATGGCATTCTAATATACGCATGAACAACAGACCCCGATCCGCGGGGCTTACAAAGGGAAGACCATGGCTGACACAATCACCGACCGCATACTGGGCGAGCTGGCCCAGATCGCCGTTCCCGGACTTGATGGAGACCTCGTGTCCCTCGGTCTGGTATCCGAAATCACCGAGGACGCCGGCAAGGTTGTATTCTCGATCACCGTGCCGGACGCCTTTCGCGGCAACTTCGACCCGCTGCGCGACGATGCGCAGAAACGGGTCGAGGGGCTGGACGGAATCGAAAGCGCGCTGGTGGTGCTGACGGCCGAGGTGGACGCACCCGCACCGGCAGAGCAACCGCCGCAGTTGCAGACATCGCGTCCTGTCGGGCCGGACATGCGCCCGGCGGCGGGCGGTATTCCGGGCGTTGGCGCGATTGTCGCTGTTGCCTCGGGCAAGGGCGGTGTTGGCAAATCGACCACCGCCGCCAATCTGGCACTGGCGATGGCCGCGCTGGGATTGCGGGTCGGGTTGCTGGACGCCGACATTTACGGACCGTCCATGCCGCGGCTGATGGGAATTCACGGGCGGCCCGATATCGTCAACGAGAAAATCATGCCGATGCAGGGGCATGGCATCAAGGTCATGTCGATGGGTTTCCTTATGGAAGAGGACAACCCGGTGATCTGGCGCGGCCCGATGATCATGTCGGCGCTGATGCAGATGGTGCGCGAAGTGGAATGGGGCACGCTGGATGTGCTGGTGCTGGACATGCCGCCGGGCACGGGTGACGCGCAGTTGACCATGGCGCAGCAGGTGCCGCTGGCCGGTGCCGTGATTGTGTCCACGCCGCAGGATCTGGCGTTGATCGACGCGCGCAAAGGGTTGAAGATGTTCGAGAACGTCGATGTGCCGATTCTGGGAATTATCGAAAACATGAGCAGCTTCATTTGCCCGCATTGCGGCGAAGCCTCGGACATCTTCGGGCATGGCGGCGCCCGTGACGAGGCGATCAAGCTGGGCGTGACCTTCCTTGGCGCGATTCCGCTGCACATGGATATTCGTGCGCATTCCGACGATGGCAACCCGACCGTGGTTGCCGATCCCGACGGGCCGCACACGAAAATATTCAAATCCATCGCGTTGAACATTGTCACGCAATTGCGCGGCGAGACCACCGACGACGAATAGACCGCACAGGCAGCCACAAAACGGCAGCCACAAAAAGCCCCCGCGCCGGTATCCGGTACGGGGGCTTTTCTTTTGGCGGGCTTATGCGTCTTTCATAAGCGAATATTCCATATATTTCATGCCGCCGATGCCGCCGAGAACGATGGAAATGAAGGCAATCAACGACCCTAGCGCCAATGTTGACATGCCGGTCACCCCTTGCCCGATGGTGCAGCCAAGCGCGACAACACCGCCGATGCCCATCAAGGCACCGCCGAACATGTTGCGCACGGTGTCCTGTTTGTTGGCAAAGGTCGCGATCGCGAATTTTCCCTTGCTGACAGACCCGACGAACCCGCCGAGCAGCGCGCCGAACGTGGTCACGACCGCAAAACTGGGCGACGCGAAGGCCGTGAAACGCATCAGGTAGTCAAGCGACGCGCCCGCTGGCTGCACATAGGTCAACGAAGTCAGGGCGACGGGATAATCCGCCAGTTCGTCAAACGCCAGACCGGTCAGGAACCAGCCCGCGACGACACACAGCCCGACACCGAAACCCGATATAATGTGGACCGGCGAACTGCGAAATGCCTTGCTTTTGAAAATATAGCCGAACAGGCCGACCAGAAGCACGGTCAGGACGACGGCGGTGGCGGTGGATTGCGACATGCCGGTAAATTTGGCCAGGATTTCGCCCATGCTTTGCGATTCCATACCGTAGTCGTTGAGGTTGACCGTCACCGGCGAGAATATCATCACGCGCAGCGGCCCGATGATGCCGCCAATGGTCATGAAAGCAAACAGGCCGACCATGATCATCACCACCAGCGAGCGCAAGTCCCCCGCACCGGCCCGCACCAGATTGCGGCTGGTGCAACCGCCGGCGAATACCATTCCGAAACCGAATATCAACCCGCCGACGATATTGCCGGCCCAGTTGAATTGCGGGGTCAGATAGATGGAGTCGGTCAGCACCGCGATTTCCTGCCATGAAATAATCGCCGCGCCGGCAATCGCCGTGGCCATCGCCAGCAACCACGCGCGCCAGCGGCGGTAATCCCCGAACGACAACATGTCCGAGATGCCCCCCATGGTGCAAAAATTCGTGCGGTAAACGATAAATCCGAACGCGAACCCGATTAACAGTCCGCCAAATCCCACATAGAGGCCGGATGATTCGACCACTATCTCTTTCCATGTTTCAAGCATGACACTCCATCCCGTTGTTATCCATCACCGGTCTATGATTCGCTTTGCACCCGGACAGGCGGAAAGATGCCGGTGATTCAGACCAACACATTAGCATATATAAGTATATCGATGTATAGAAATTCTGTCGGAAACGTGAATTAATTTGCCAACGTATTGTTATGCAAGCATTTTAACCATATCTTCGGTGCAATAGATCTCGTACAGGGTGGCGAGCAGTCTTTCGGCTTCTTCGCTGGCAATCGAGTAATAGATCGACTGTGCTTCGCGGCGGGTTTCCACCAGCCGTTCGTGGCGCAAAATGGCCAGATGTTGCGACAGGGCGGACTGCCCCAGACCGATACGTTTTTGCATATCCTGCACCGAATGCTCGCCCTGCATCAGGTTGCAAAGGATTAACAAGCGCCATTGATTTGACATAACTTTCAACAAGTTACTCGCATCCGATGCTTTGTCTTCCAGTTCTGCAATATCCATAATGTCCTAGCCCCTAACGGCCGGGTTATCCGGCTCTTCCATCTCGCGCGGGTATCCCCTACCCCGCATTTTCTTACAAGGTTTTTTTCCTGTTGCTCACGAAATTGGCACCGGAATTCCTTGTTTTCTTGACCTGTTGCCGAGAATAGTATTAACTTATGCTAATTAAGTAAACTACAATGATAAAACCGGGAGGAATCAGCAATGCTGGATGAAGTAAACAGCAATACCAAAAGCATGTCTATCATCGCAACCAAAGGCACGCTTGACTGGGCATATCCGCCTTTCATTCTTGGCACTGCTGCTGCGGCGATGGATATGGAAGTCACGATGTTTTTCACATTCTACGGGTTGAACCTGTTGAAGAAAGACCTCGACCTGAAAATTTCGACTCTGGGCAACCCGGGCATGAAGATGCCGATGATGGGTATGCACATGGCGATGCCGAATATCGTGTCCGCCATTCCGGGCGTTGACCGTGGCGCAACCACGATGATGAAAAACCTGATCAAGAAAAAAGGCGTCGCCTCGATCGCGGATCTGCGCGAAGCAGCGGTTGAATCCGACGTGCGTATGATTGCCTGCCAGATGACGCTGGACCTGTTCGAGATCAAGAAAGAAGACCTGATTGACGGCGTGGAAATCGGCGGTGCCGTGACAGCACTGGAAGTTGCCGGTCAGTCCAACATCAACTACTTCATGTAAAACAAGAACACCAACAACAGAAAGGTATACGACTAATTATGGCTGTACATGAACTCGACGCGAAGGGGCT
This sequence comes from uncultured Rhodobacterales bacterium, assembly GCA_964506345.1. Taxonomy (GTDB): domain Bacteria; phylum Pseudomonadota; class Alphaproteobacteria; order Rhodobacterales; family Rhodobacteraceae; genus NORP23. The sequence continues at coordinate 22,763 of CAZDLV010000012.1, forward strand.
GAACTGCCCGCTGCCGATCCTGAAAGCAAAGAAAGCGCTTAAGGGTCTGGCCGATGGCGACGTACTGAAAATTGAATCGACCGACCCGGGTTCCGTGGCCGACTTTGCGGCATTTGCCCGCCAGACAGGTAACGAGCTGGTCAGCTCCGAGTCCGCCGGCGATGTCTACACATTCGAAATCAAGAAAGCCTGATCCACACCTTTCCAAGGATTAACGGCCTGAACGCCCTGCTTGGCAAAAGCGGGGCGTTTTACGTTTTACAGGCTTTGAC
>CAZDLV010000013.1:0-21996 GCA_964506345.1 uncultured Rhodobacterales bacterium
AAATATGTGTAGTATTGCTAAAAAAACGTGATATATTCGGTATTTATGCCAGTTCACAAAAAGTTATTCTTCTTTTCGGTTGCGCAGCGGCGTATTGTTTGATTTTTACGGGAATTTATCTTATAATTACGAGAGTGATGATGCATCACGCCCGCCAAGGTTGCGGTATTTCCCTGTATTTTCGGAACGGAGCAACAAATGTTTATTAATCCAAGAAGTATTTCAACGTTATCAGCCTATGCAGGTGCGCTGTTGATGGCGGAGCCGGCATCGGCGCAGGTGCTGTCGTTTTCCGGTGCTGCTGTGGCACTTGACTACGAATACAGCAGTGAACCGGCCGGCACCCGATCCGCGGAAATGTTGATCAGGGAATTCACGGTCGGTGTGGATCTGGTCGGCACGCCGATAGAAATTCAGGGGATTTTTTCCGAACACGCCAACGTTTCCGGCGATCTGGGGCAGGTTGTCGGCGTCGTCGGTTTCCAGTTTACGCCGAATGCCAAGGCGGGGTTCTATGTCGATGTCACGACGATTGCCGGACCGGATCCCAAGGAATTCGGGATACTCGGCATGGTGCAACTCGGCGAGGATTCCTATCTGGACTACGAATTCGGGGTGATCAACGGCAACTATGCGTCGGTCGGGTTTGCCGCGGTCGAATATTCCTATAACGGGTTTTTCACCGAACTTGCGCTGGTTAACGGGCTGCGGAATTCAACGCTGGACCTGTACGGGATCGAGGTCGGGTATGAATATGCGCTGGCGGACAATCTTGAATTGTCGGCGCATGTCGGGGTCACGCAGTTCGGCACGACGCGGATCGACACGGCAGGGATGGAGCTGACGGTGCTGTTCGGTGGTGCCGCAAGTAGCAGCGTGGACAACCGGATGTTCAGCAAGTTCGACCTGTTTACCGAATTCCCGATCCATCTGGCGCGCCTGCCGTTGTAGGCGGCGCGGGATATGCGGATTAGGGGCGCCCCCTGCACGGGCGCCCTTTTCTTTTGCGCGGGTTTGCCCTACATCCCCCTGCATGACAAAACCCATCCATATCATCGGCGGCGGCATGGCCGGTTCCGAGGCCGCATGGCAGGCAGCGCAAATGGGCGTGCCGGTTGTGCTGCATGAAATGCGCCCCGAAGTCGGCACCTTTGCCCACCAGACCGACAAGCTGGCCGAACTGGTCTGCTCCAACTCCTTCCGTTCCGACGATGACGAGGCAAACGCCGTTGGTCTGTTGCACTGGGAAATGCGGCAGGCCGGCGGGCTGATCATGGAGATGGCCGACCGGCACACCCTGCCCGCCGGTGGCGCGCTGGCGGTGGACCGCGAGGCGTTCTCGGCCGCTGTCACCGAAAAACTGCTGGCGCATCCGCTGGTGACGCTGGAGCGTGGCGAGGTGGCGGGGTTGCCGCCCGAGGACTGGGACAGCGTGATCGTGGCGACCGGTCCGCTGACCTCGGTCAAACTGGCCGAGGCGGTGGCGGGGCTGAACGGGGAAACCTCGCTGGCGTTTTTCGATGCTATTGCGCCGATTGTCTATGCCGAGAGTATCAACATGGACAAGGCGTGGAAGCAGTCGCGCTATGACAAGGGCGAGACCGAGGAAGAGCGCACCGCCTATATCAACTGTCCGATGGACGAGGCGCAGTATAACGCCTTTATCGACGCGCTGCTGGCGGCGGAAAAGACCGAATTCAAGGACTGGGAAAAGGACACCCCCTATTTCGACGGCTGCCTGCCGATCGAGGTGATGGCCGAGCGCGGGCGCGAGACCCTGCGCTGGGGACCGATGAAGCCGGTCGGGCTGACCAATCCGCATGCGCCGGATGTAAAGGCCCATGCGGTGGTGCAGTTGCGGCAGGATAACGCCTTGGGAACGCTGTATAATATCGTGGGTTTCCAGACCAAGATGAAATACGGCGCGCAGACCGAGGTGTTCCGCATGATCCCCGGGCTGGAGGAGGCGAATTTCGCCCGCCTTGGCGGGATCCATCGCAATACCTTTATCAACTCGCCGCGGTTGCTGGACGACCGGATGCGGATGAAGGCGGCGCCGCGCCTGCGGTTTGCCGGGCAGATCACCGGTGTCGAGGGCTATGTGGAAAGCACGGCCATGGGGTTGCTGGCGGGGCGCATGGCAGCGGCGGAGCGGCTGGGCAGGCCGATCGGGCCACCGCCGTTCACCACGGCCACCGGCGCTTTGGTCAACCATATTACCGGCGGGGCGGCGGCGAAGCATTTCCAGCCGATGAACGTCAACTTCGGCCTGTTCCCGCCGGTGGAGGGCGTCAAGGGCGGGCGGCGCAACCGCGTGACCCGCTACAAGGCCTATACCGACCGCGCCAAGGCGGATTTTCTGGCATGGCTCGGGTAGAACGCTTTGCCCCCTCGCCCACCGGCCCGTTACATCTGGGCCATGCGTTTTCGGCGCTGACCGCGTGGGAGCGGGCAAAGGGCGGGCGGTTTCTGCTGCGGCTGGAGGATATCGACACGGCGCGCAGCCGCGAGGAATATGTTCAGGCGATCTATGACGATCTGCACTGGCTGGGGCTGGACTGGCCGGAGCCGGTGTTGCGCCAGTCGAGCCGCCTGCCCGCCTATCGTGCCGCGCTGCAACGGCTGGCGGACATGGGGCTGACCTATGCCTGCACCTGCACACGGCGCGACATTGCAGGGGCGCTCGGGGCGCCGCAGGAGGGCGCGCCCATGGGGCCGGACGGGGTGATCTATCCCGGCACCTGTCGCGGCAAACACCGCACGGGGCCGGCGGCGATCCGGCTGGATATGGCGAAAGCGGTGACGGGGGATGTGCGTTATTTCGAGGGGGGCACCCCCGTGACCACCACCCGCGAAGAGATGATCGAGACCATCGGCGACGTGGTGCTGGCGCGCAAGGATATCGGCACATCCTATCATCTGTCGGTGGTGGTGGACGATGCGTTTCAGGGGGTTACCCATGTGACGCGCGGCGAGGATCTGCGCAGCGCGACGCCCGTGCAGCGGCTGTTGCAGGGGTTGCTGGGCCTGCCCGCCCCCGTCTATCACCACCACCGGCTGATCCGTGACGAAAACGGCAAGCGGCTGGCGAAACGGGACGATGCGCGGGCAATCAGCAAGTATCGTGCCGAGGGGGCAACGGTGCAGGATATTCGCGCGATGGTCGGGCTTTATTCCGGGCCGGTGTAGTCGATTTTTCCGTCTGGCAGAAGGGTGAAACGGTGCGCAACGGTAAACGTGTGCTTGGTAATTGTGCCGAAATCCTGCGCCACACCGCCGACAGATATCCGGAAGTTCATTCCGACCGCAGCGTGTTCCTTGGCGTCGAGACACGCACCGTCAGCCAGGGTGCCATCAAGCAGCGGCAGGGTCAGCGAGGTGCTGCGGAATTCCAGCGTGAATTCCTGAACCGCGCCGCTGCGGTTGCAGACGGTGACGGCCTCGCGCCCGCCGAACATCAGGATATAGACCCAGAATGCCCCTGCCGACAGCAATGTGGCAATGGCCAACAGCAATATGGCGTGCAAAGTTTTTTCCGACATGTCAGTTCCCTTCCGGTGTCATCAATTCGAATTCGCCGCCGTCGCGCACGGCCGTATAGAAACACGAGCGGCGGTTGGTGTGGCAGGCTGGTCCGGTCTGTTCCACCTGCATTAACAGGCAGTCACGGTCGCAATCAATCCGCAAATCTTTCAACGTCTGGATATGGCCCGAGGTTTCCCCCTTGCGCCACAGTTCCCCGCGCGAGCGGGACCAGTAGGTGACGCGGCCGGTTTCCAGCGTTTCCGCCAGACTGGCCGCGTTCATCCATGCCATCATCAGAACCTCGCCGGTGGCCGCATCCTGCGCGATGGCCGGAATCAGTCCGTCATCGGTGAATTTCAAAGAATTGATGTCGAATTCCGGCATTTTCGGCCCTTTCCGGTTTCCATACGCGCGTTTGCACCCTATCTACTTGGATAATCGGCAAATGCAAAGGGCGGGATGATGGGCACCTCCGATCTTGTTAACCTCTATTCTGGGCGAATTCTGGCGCTGGCGGCAGATATTCCGCATCTGGGGCGGCTGGAAAATCCGGATGCGCGGGTGCAGAAACGCTCGCCGTTGTGTGGATCGAACGTAACGGTCGATGTCCGTGTGCAAGACGGCAGGATTGTCGATTTTGCACAGGATGTGAAGGCCTGTGCGCTGGGTCAGGCGGCAGCATCGGTTGTCGGGGCGGTCGTTGTCGGTTGTGACGCAGCGACACTGGAGCGCGGGCGGGACCAGTTGTTTGCCATGTTGAAACAGGACGGGCCGGTGCCGGATGCGCCGTTTGACGGGCTGGAGGTTCTGTTGCCGGCGCGGGAATTCAAAAACCGCCATGCCTCGATCATGCTGTGCATCGAGGCGACGCTGGAGGCCGTGCGGCAGGTCGAAAAAAACGCCGCGACCCGGTAAGGGCGCGGCGCAAGTGGTGTAAATCGCGGTATCAGCAGGAAAAACGGAACGTTCGAGGCAAATCGTGTTCCAGCCGCGGTTCACAGGCGTTACATCAGGGTGGGCAGGAACAATCCACCAAGGATAATCACGAAAATTGCGGCGAGTCCGAGGGCATCTTCGATAAAGGTGCGCGGGGCGATTTCGGTGATATTTTTCAAAACTGCAACCATAGGGTGTATTCCTTAAGACTTGTTCCTTGTTGTTGCCTGTATGTTCTCTTTTTGTCTTGCGTTTGTCAAGAACATTTTAGGAACTTTGTGCGTATTGCATTGCATGCTGCGAGTCAGCCAACCTTGAGCAGCCGGATCGCCTTGTCCTGTTCCATCAGATACAACAGCGTGCGCACCGCCTGCCCGCGCGCCGTTTCCAGCGCCGGATCCGTGGTCAGGAACAGGCGCGCATCGTCCTGCGCCACTTTCATCAGGTCGGCCTGCGTTTCCAGATCGGCGATGCGGAAGCGCGGCAGGCCGGATTGCGCGACGCCCAGCAGGTCCCCTGCCCCGCGCAGTTTCAGGTCCTCCTCCGCGATGCGGAAACCGTCGTTGGTCTCGCGCAGGATCGACAGGCGGGCCAGCGCGGTTTCGCCCAGCGGCGGGGTATAGAGCAGCAGGCAGGTGGAGGCGCCGGAACCGCGCCCGACCCGCCCGCGCAGCTGGTGCAGTTGCGCAAGGCCGAAATGTTCTGCCTGTTCGATCACCATGATCGTGGCGGCGGGGACATCGACGCCGACCTCGATCACCGTGGTTGCCACCAGCACCCTGGTCCGGCCCGCGATAAAATCGGCCATGGCGGCGTCCTTGTCGGCGGGCGGCATCTGGCCATGCACCAGCCCCACGACCCCCTCGCCCAGCACCGCGCGCAGGTGGCGGAAACGGTCCTCGGCCGCGGTCATTTCGACCACTTCGGATTCCTCGACCAGCGGGCAGACCCAATAGGCCTGCCGCCCCCCGGCGATGGCGCGACGCAGGTGGTCGACGACCTCCTCCATGCGGCCGGCCGAGACCATTACAGTGTTGATCGGCTGGCGGCCGGGCGGTTTTTCATCCAGCACCGAAATGTCCATATCGCCGTAATGCGCCAGTGCAAGGGAGCGCGGAATCGGCGTGGCGGTCATCACCAGAATATCCACAGCGCGCCCCTTGGAGCCCAGTTCCATGCGTTGTTCCACGCCGAAACGGTGTTGCTCGTCGATCACCGCGAGGCGCAGGTCGGCAAATTCCACGTCCTTCTGGAACAGCGCATGGGTGCCGACCATGATCGCGATTTCGCCGCTGGCAAGCGCGGCCAGTTTTTCCGCCCGTGCCGCGCCCTTGTCCCGTCCGGTCAGCAGTTCGAGGCGCACACCGGCGGCCCCGGCCAAGGGCTTCAGGCTCTCCAGATGCTGGCGGGCGAGGATTTCCGTCGGGGCCATCATCGCCGCCTGCGCGCCGGATTCGACCGCCGCCAGCATGGCCATGAACGCCACCAGCGTTTTGCCGGCGCCGACATCGCCCTGCAACAAACGGTTCATGCGCAGCGGTCCCGCCATGTCGGCGTGAATCCCGGCAATCGCGCGCGTTTGGGCGCCGGTCGGCTGGTAGGGCAGCGCCGCCAGCACCTGTCTTTGCAGATGGCCGTCGCCGAGCGTCGCGATCCCTCTGGCGCGGCGCACCTGCGCGCGGGCGATGGCCAGCGTGATCTGGTGTGCGAACAGCTCGTCATAGGCCAGACGTTCGCGCGCGGGGTTTTCCGGTATTACGTCCTGCATCCCCTGCGGGGTGTGTGCCGCGAAAACCGCCGTCTGCCAGTCGAGCCAGTTGCGGGACTTTTTCAGGGTCGGTTCGATCCATTCGGCGAGTTCCGGCGCGCGCTCCAATGCCGATTGCGCGGCACGGAAGATGGTTTTCTGTGTGATTCCGGCGGTGAGCGGGTAGACCGGCTCGAACGGCGGCAAATCCGGTGCGGCGTCGGGCGGCAGGATGTGGTCGGGGTGCGGCATCTGGGCAAGCCCGTCGAACAATTCCACCTTGCCGGAGACGATCCGGCGCGCGCCGATGGGCAGGGTGCGGCGGATCCAGTCCTCGCGCGCGTGGAAAAACACCAGCTGAAAGCCGGTTTCCGCATCCTCGACCATCACACGGTAGGGGCGGCCGCGGGTTTGCGGCGGCTGGTGTGCGGTGACGGTGATTTCCACCGTGGCCACCGCCGGAAGCGGCAGGCCCTTGAGCGTGGCGCGCGGGCGGCGGTCGACAACACCGTGCGGCAGGGTAAACAGCAGATCGCGCGGGCGGGTGATATCCATGTTGGCGAAATTCTGCGCGGATTTCGGGCCGACTCCGGCCAGGGCCGTCAGGTCGGCGAACAGGGGAAACAGAATCTCGGGGCGTGTGCTGCTCATGCGGGCATTTCACGCGATGGCGGCGGTTTTATCAACCGATAAGCGCCAGCCATTCGGATTCGCTGAGGATTTGCACCCCGAGCTCCCCGGCCTTTTTGCGTTTCGACCCGGCCCCCGGCCCGGCCACGACGATGTCGGTCTTGCCGGAGACCGAGCCGGAAACCTTCGCCCCCAGCGCCTCGGCCCGCGCCTTGGCCTCGGCGCGGGTCATCTGTTCCAGCGTGCCGGTGAAAACGACGGTTTTTCCGGCGACGGGGCTGCCCGCCACCTGCGGGGCCTCGACGTTTTCGATGGTCAGATGTGTGACCAGCCGGTCAAGCGCGGCGCGGGTTTTTTCCTCGTGGAAATAGTCCACCAGCGTCGCCGCCGCGACCTCGCCGATGCCGTCGATGCCGATCAGGGTTTCCCATGCCGGTCCCTTGTGGTCGCGGGCCTGCTCCATCGCATCGCGGAAGTTTTCCCAGCTGCCGTAGAAGCGCGCCAGCGTCATGGCCGCGCTCTCGCCGACGTGGCGGATGCCGAGCGCGAAAATCAGGCGGTTGAGGGGGACGTGGCTTGCGGCCTCGATGGCGCGGAACAGTTTGGCCGCGGATTTCTCGCCCCAGCCATCGCGGTTTTTCAGCTGTTGCAGGCCGGAGCCGAAGCGGTCCTCCAGCGTGAAAATATCGGCCGGCTCGCGGATCCAGCCGTCGGTGTAGAATGCCTCGACCTGTTTTGCACCCATGCCGTCGATGTCCAGCGCGGCGCGCGAGACGAAATGTTTCAGCTTCTCGACCTGTTGCGCGGGGCAGATGATGCCGCCGGTGCAGCGGCGCACGGCCTCGCCCTCCTCGCGGATGGCGTCGGAGCCGCAGACGGGGCATTTTTTCGGGAATTCATAGGGGACCGCTTCGGGCGGGCGGCGCTCGATCACCACATCCTTGATTTTCGGGATCACGTCGCCGGCGCGATAGACGATCACCCAGTCGCCGATGCGGATGTCGCGCCCGTCGCGGATCGGGTTGCCGTGCGAGTCGCGCCCCGCAATGTAATCCTCGTTATGCAGCGTGGCGTTGGAAACCACGACGCCGCCGACCGTGATCGGTTTCAGGCGGGCGACGGGCGAGAGCGCGCCGGTGCGGCCGACCTGAATCTCGATATCCTCCAGCAGGGTTGTTGCCAGTTCCGCCGGAAACTTATGGGCAATCGCCCAGCGCGGCGTGTTGGTGCGAAAGCCGAGCCGCTCCTGCAGGGACAGGTCGTTGACCTTGTAGACCACCCCGTCGATGTCGTAGCCGAGCAAGGCGCGGCCGGACTCGATCCGGCGGTAGTGGGCCAGCAGTTCCGACGGGCCGTCGCAGAGTTTCGTCAGCGGGTTGGTGGAAAAGCCCAGCGCCGCGAGGCGGTCGATGGCGGCCTTTTGCGTGTCGGCCAGCGGGGCGGAAAGCTGCCCCCAGGCATAGGCGAAAAACTTCAGCGGGCGGGCGCGGGTGATTTCGGGGTCGAGCTGGCGCAGGGAACCGGCAGCGGCGTTGCGCGGATTGGCGAAGGGCTTCTGGCCGCTGGCCGCCTGTTTTTCGTTGAGCGTCGCGAAATCGGCGTCGGACATGTAGACCTCGCCGCGCACCTCCAGAATATCGGGCGCGCCGTCGAGCCGCTGCGGGATGTCGGCAATGGTGCGGGCGTTGGCGGTCACATCCTCGCCCACCTCGCCGTCGCCGCGGGTGGCCGCCTGCACCAGTTGGCCGTTTTCATAGCGCAGGGACAGGGAGAGACCGTCGATTTTCGGCTCTGCGGTGTAGGCCAGCGGAGCATCGGCCGGCAGGTTCAGGAATTTGCGGATGCGGGTGTCGAACTCGGCAACATCCTCGTCGCTGAAGGCATTGGCGAGGGACATCATCGGCACCGCGTGGCGGACCTTGGCAAATCCCGAGGCCACCGGCGCGCCCACACGATCCGACGGGCTGTCGGCGCGCTTCAGGTCGGGGAAGCGTGCCTCGATCGCCATGTTCCGGCGTTTCAGCGCGTCGTATTCCGCATCGCTGATGAAGGGCGCGTCCTTCTGGTGATAGGCCAGATCGGCCCGCGCCAGAACATCGGCCAGACGTTCCAGCTCCGCCTGCGCCTGTTCGCGTGTCAGCTTGTCTACATCCGGTCGGTCCACGTTTCCCCCTTTGTCACCCAAAGGGATAGGCTGCCCGCGCGATTCCGTCCAGTCTAGACCGCGATTTTATGTGCCGGTTGCACCGCTTCGGGTTCGCGCAGCACATAGCCGCGCCCCCAGACGGTCTCGATATAGTTGTCGCCATCCAGCGCCCGCGCCAGTTTCTTGCGGATCTTGCAGATAAACACGTCGATGATTTTCAGTTCCGGCTCGTCCATGCCGCCGTAAAGATGGTTCAGGAACATTTCCTTGGTCAGGGTCGTGCCCTTGCGCAGGCTCAGGAGTTCCAGCATCTGGTATTCCTTGCCGGTCAGGTGCATCGTCTCGCCGTCCACCTCCACCGTTTTGGCATCGAGATTGACCGACAGGCGCCCCGTGTGGATCACCGACTGCGCGTGCCCTTTCGAGCGGCGCACAATGGCGTGGATGCGGGCCACCAGTTCCTCGCGGTGGAAGGGCTTGGTCATATAGTCGTCGGCGCCGAAGCCGAACCCCTTGAGCTTGCTTTCGGTGTCGTCCATGCCCGTGAGGATCAGGATCGGCGTTTCCACACGCGCCAGCCGCAACTGCCGCAGAACCTCGTGACCGGTCATGTCCGGCAGGTTCAGGTCGAGCAGAACAATGTCGTAATCATAGAGCTTGGCCAGATCCACGCCTTCCTCGCCAAGATCGGTGGAATAGACGTTCAGATTGGCGCTGGCCAACATCATTTCGATGCTTCTGGAGGTGACTGGATCGTCTTCGACTAACAATACACGCATATACCGGCTTCCTTTTTTTGTTGGTTCAACCTGCTTCTCCGGTTACTATTTGGTAAAAAGGTTAATTGAAGGTTACCAACTACCGGTTGTATATCGACACACGTTAAGGTTGTCTATATTTTTTCAGATGTGTGATCCGCAAGCCACTGCGCCCGTGTTTCAGCAAGGCGGATTCCCAGGATGTGAATTCTTCCTTGCTGAGGTCGTACATGCCGCACACCTCGTCCAGCGACACAAGGCCGGCGTTGACCGCCAGAACAACGGTTGCTTTGCGCCGCGCCACCCAGCGGCGGGTGTCTTTGGTTGGCAGGTCGCTGCGCGTCAGGCGCGTCCCGTCCGGCAATTTGACCGATACCGGCCCGTTTTCCCGTTTGATATACATAATTCCCCCCGATGTTTCCCCTGAGGCCATCCTGCGCCGATTTCGTTAAGCAGTTATGAAAGCCCCGCTTGCGAGTGTGTAAAATTTGCCTATATTGCCACTCATTCAGGAGCGCCCCATGACAGCCGTAAATTCCCTTGGCTTTGCCAAACCCGAAAGCGAAACCCGTGTGGTCGTGGCCATGTCGGGCGGTGTGGATTCATCCGTCGTTGCGGCCATGCTGAAACGCGAGGGCTACGATGTGGTCGGGGTGACGCTGCAGCTTTATGATCACGGGGCGGCGCTGGCCAAGAAGGGCGCCTGCTGTGCCGGTCGCGACATCCACGATGCGCGCCGCGTGGCCGAGGAAATGGGGTTTCCGCATTATGTGCTGGATTATGAAAACCGGTTCCGGGAAACCGTGATCGAGGAATTCGCCGATGCCTATCTGGCCGGTGCGACGCCGGTGCCCTGCATCCGCTGCAACGAAAAGGTGAAGTTCCGCGACCTGCTGGAAACCGCGCGCGATCTGGGCGCGGACTGCATGGCGACAGGGCATTACATCCAGCGTTTCGACGGCGACAAGGCGGAGCTGCACCAGGCCGCCGACCCCGACCGGGACCAGAGCTATTTCCTGTTTTCCACCACGCAGGAGCAGCTGGACTATCTGCGATTCCCGCTCGGCCACCTGAAATCCAAGGCCGAGACCCGCGCGCTGGCAACCGAATTCGGGCTGGCGGTGGCGGACAAGCCGGACAGTCAGGATATCTGCTTTGTGCCCAATGGCTCCTACGCCGAGGTGATCGAGAAACTGCGCCCCGGTGCCGCCGACCCCGGCGATATCGTGCATCTGGACGGCGGGGTTCTGGGACAACATCGCGGCGTGATCCACTATACCATCGGGCAGCGGCGCGGGCTGGGAATCGGCGGGCGCGAGCCGCTTTATGTGGTGAAGCTGGACCCCGACACGCGGCAGGTCGTCGTCGGCCCGCGCGAGGCGCTCGGACAATCGCGCATTCCGGTGGCCGAGGTCAACTGGCTGGGCGATACGGATTTCGAAAACGCGCCCGAAGGTGGCCGGGAAATGCGGGTGCGGGTGCGCTCCACCCGCCCGCCGAAACCGGCGCGCATCATTCCCACCGGCCCGCATACGGCCATTGTCGAACTGGCAGAGCCCGAAGACGGGGTTTCCCCCGGGCAGGCCTGTGTATTCTATGCCCCCGACAGCACCCGCATCTATGGCGGGGGCTGGATTGTCAAAGAACAGGAAAAACCATGAGCAACCTTGATGCCGCCCTTGCAAAGGCCGATGAAAACACCCCCGCCGCGCTGGAGCGCCTGTTTGATCTGTTGCGGATCGAAAGCATTTCCACCGATCCGGCCTATGCCGGTGCATGTGTCAGGGCCGCCGACTGGCTGGTGGCGCAGTTGAACGATATCGGATTCAGGGCCGAACGCCGCGACACCCCCGGCCATCCGATGGTGGTGGCCCATTCCGGTGGCGAGGGGCGGCACATGCTGTTTTACGGGCATTACGATGTGCAGCCGGTCGATCCGCTCGACCTTTGGGACCGGCCGCCGTTCGATCCGGCCATCGAGGACAGGCCGAAGGGCAAGGTGATCCGCGCCCGCGGGGCCTCGGACGACAAGGGGCAGCTGATGACCTTTGTCGAGGCCTGCCGCGCCTGGAAGGATGTGACCGGCAAACTGCCCGGCAATATTTCCATCCTGTTCGAAGGGGAGGAGGAAAGCGGTTCGCCCTCGCTGATCCCGTTTTTGCAGGAAAACACCGAGGAGTTGAAAGCCGACATCGCGCTGGTTTGCGATACCGGCCTGTGGGACGAGAACACCCCCGCGATCTCCACCATGCTGCGCGGGCTGGTGGGCGAGGATTTCACCATCCACGCCGCCAGCAAGGACCTGCATTCCGGCATGTATGGCGGTCCCGCGATCAACCCGATCCGCGTGCTGACCCGTATTCTGGCCGGTCTGCATGACGACAACGGGCGCATCACCCTGCCCGGTTTCTATGACGGCGTGCCGGAGATTTCGCCGGAAATCAAGGCGCAGTGGGACGGGCTGGATTTCGATGCCGCGCATTTTCTGGGCGAGGTCGGCCTGTCGGAACCGGCCGGCGAAAAGGGCTATTCGGCGCTGGAGCAAATCTGGGCGCGCCCGACCTGCGATATCAACGGCATCATCGGCGGCTATACCGGCGAGGGTTTCAAAACCGTGCTGCCCGCCGAGGCCAGCGCCAAGGTTTCCTTCCGGCTGGTCGGCGCGCAGGATCCCGAGCAGATCAGCGCCGCCTTCCGGCAATATGTGCAGGACAACCTGCCGCCGGATTGCTCGGTCTCCTTCCGCGAGAAGGACGGCGCCGGTGCCACCACCCTGCCCGTCGAGGCCGAGGAGTTCGCGCTGGCCCGCGACGCGCTGTCGGCGGAATGGCCGAACGAGGCGATTTTTGCCGGTTGTGGCGGTTCCATCCCGATTGTCGGGCATTTTCAGGAAATCCTCGGCATGGATTCGGTGCTGATCGGGTTCGGGCTGGACGACGACCAGATCCACTCGCCGAACGAAAAATATGCCCTGCGCAGTTTCGAAAAGGGCATCCGCAGCTGGATTCGGGTGCTGGACGCGCTGTAGGGGCGTGGTTTTTCGGGAGCGCTGTTGCTGGCGAAAGCCGCACCGGTTTCAATTCCACTAAACCGGTTTAGTGGAGTTATCCACAGGTATATTTTTTATTATATGCCAATGGGTTGAACGATTTATCCGGTTCCGAACGCCCGCTGCAAGAACCGCACCAGAACATCCGCGTGTGCCTCGATCTTGTCGATGGAGCCGTGGTGCGCGCCTACGACCAGCAGGGTCTCGTCCTTTTGCGGATTACAGTTGGCAGCGATTTCATTGAAATCCGAAACCGGCACCGCGCGGTCCTCGTCCCCGTGCACCAGCAGCACCGGAGCGGTGATCTTGCGGATGGTATGCACCGGCGCGATATCCGCGAAACGGTGGCCGATCACCCATTCGATATAGCGCAACGCCATACGGGCCAGCGGGCGCGGGATGTGCAGCTTCGCCAGCCAGCGTTGCATCAGGACCTCGGGGTGGGCAAAACTGGCCACCGAGATCACCGCCGCGATGTCGTCGCGCCGCGCGGCTTCCAGCAGCACCGCCGCCGCGCCGACGGAATGCCCCATGAGGGCAACGCGCCCCTGTGAATGCCCGCGCAGCCAGTCCGCTGCCGCGCCCGCATCCCCGGCGAATTTCGGCATGGCGGAGTGGCCGTCCGAAGGGCTGCGCCCGTGCCCGCGCGCGTCCACCAGCAACACATTGAAACCGGCGCGATAAAGCGGTGCCGCCAATGGCAGCATGATTCCCGCATTCGCGCCCCAGCCGTGCAGCAGCACCACGTTCGGCGCGTCGGGATCGTCCGGCACCAGCCACCAGCCGAACAGGGATTTGCCGTGAGCTGTCGGCACGGCCACCTGCCGGAAGGCCATGCCGAAATCCGGCGGCTCCTGCGTTTCCACCACTCTTGGCGCGCGAAACCCGAAGTGGATTGCCGCCACGAAACCGGCGGCAAGAACCGCCAGAGACAGCGCGAGCCAGAACATCACTGCCGCCGCCTGCCCCGCCGGCGCGGGTTGGGCACATCCGCCAGCGCCTGTTGCAATATTTCCGTCATCGGATGGTCCGGATGGGCGGGGCGGTAGTGCGCCAGAAGCGCGGCGCTATGGGTGTGGGTGCTTTCCCCGGCCGGCACGCCGAGCGCCCAGTCAAGGAAAATCGCGCGGCATTCCGGCGCGGATATCCCCTCGATGCGATAGGCTTCGGCAATCAGGCCGCGCGGGTCGCAAGGCAGATCCCCCTTCATGCCTGCCCCCGTGCGGCTTGCAGGGCCGTGTCCAGCGCCCCCGCCAGATTGGCAACATCGCTGGCCACGGCGATATGGCTGAAGCCCAGAGCGGCCAGAACCTCCGGCGTGCCGCGCGGGAATGTCACCGCGCCGCAGGTCAACCCGTGTGCGTTGGCCACTTCGGCAATCCGTTTTGCGGCCTCCAGTGTCTCGCGACTGTCGATGCCGACGCCCGCATCGGCGGAATAGTCCGCAGGGCCGAAGAACAATTCGCTGATGCCTTCCACGGCGGCAATCGCCCCGATATTTTCCAGCCCCGCGACCGATTCGATCTGCACCGCCAGAAACCCGTCGCGGTTCCAGCGGGTTTTGTATTCTTCGGCCTTGCGCCCCCAACCGGCGGCCCGCACCACGGTGCGCGCATCGCCGCGCGCGCCTCTGGGGGCGTAAAACGTCCAGTCCACGATCTGCCGCGCCGCTTCGGCGCTCTCGACCTTCGGCACCATCACCCCGTCGGCGCCCGCGTCCAGCACCCGCTTGATCCAGGCTTCGGAGGCCTCGGGCACGCGCACGATGGCCTCGGCCCGCGCGCCGATCGCCATCAGCTGTGCCTGCGCGGTTTCCACGCTGGCGGGGCCGTGTTCCAGATCGACCACGACAAAATCGAACCCCGTTCCGGCGACAATATCCGCCACCTGAATCGACGGCATGTCCAGCCAGCATCCGTATTTCGGCATTTACCCCTCCTGTTCCAGCGTTTTCGCGATGATCGCTGCCATGTTTGCGGCTGTTTCCAGCAGCCTGGCCTCCAGCGCGGCAATGTCCTTCACATCCGCCACTTTCACCAGCAAGTCAAGGAAGCCCCTGCCCGCCTTTGCCGGATCGACCGGCCCGTCGACCGCCAACCGCGCCACCTGCTGAATGCCGGAAAACAGCCGCAGGGCCGCAACGATTGCCGTGCCGTCCGCCTGCGAGATCCAGCCGGTGCGCACCAGTTCCGGCACCATCTCTACCGGCCGTTTCACATCTGCAAGCCCATACAGAACCGCGCCGGTCTGCAACAGCAGTTCGATATCCATCAACGATCCCGCGCCGTGCTTCAGCTCCCACGGGTTGCGCGCGGAATCGCCTTTGGCCTCGGCCAGTCTGGCGCGCATTTCGATCACATCGGCAATCACCCTGGCGCGGTCGTGCGGCTGACACAGGGCCGCGCGGATCGCGCCTTCGACCTCCGTCACCAGGTCGGCGCGCCCCGCCACAACCCGCGCCCGCGACAGCGCGAGGTGTTCCCATGTCCAGGCCTCGGTTTTCTGGTATTCGGCAAAGGCCGCCAGCGAGGTTGCCACCGGACCCTGCCGCCCCGAGGGACGCAGCCGCATATCGACCTCGTAGAGCGCCCCTTCGGCCGTCGGCACCGTCAGCGCGGAAATCAATGCCTGCGTCAGACGGGCGAAATAGGGGCTGATGGCCAGCGGGCGCGGACCATCCGAGGCCTCCGCCCCTTCGGCGTCATAGACCACGATCAGGTCGAGGTCCGAGGTCGCCGTCATCTCTCGAGAGCCGAGTTTTCCCATGGCGATCACCGCCGCCCCCTTGCCCGGTGGCGGGCCGTAGCGGCGGGCGAAATTCTCGCAGACGGTCGGAAACAGCACCGACAGGCAGGCCTCGGCCACGTCCGAGTAGGCCAGCGCCGCCTCCTCCGCCCCCGATATCCGGCGCAGCAGATGCACGCCGATGCGGAACTGTTGCTCCTTGACCCAGCGCCGCGCGGTATCCAGCGCCGCCTCGTAATCCGCAGCCGTTTCGATCTGCGCGGCAATATCGGCGCGCAGGCATTCCAGATCGGGCAGGCTGGCGAAAAAATCCGTTCCGACCACCGCGTCGAACACTTTGGCGTTGCGACCCAGATAGCGGGCCAGCTCCGGCGCCGTGGCGCAGATATCCACCAGCAGGTCGAGCAGATGCGGGTTGGCCTCGAACAGGGAGAACAGTTGCACCCCTGCGGGCAGGCCGGACAGGAAGGCATCGAACTGGATCAAGCCCTCGTCAGGGCTGGCGGAACCCGACAGGCGGCGCAGGATTTCCGGCTTCAGGCGCGCAAAAATCCGGCGCGCGCGGTCGGAGCGCAGGGCGGGCAGGCTCTCCCATTTCTGCATGATTTCTTCGGCGCGGTCGGGCAGATCCTCCGGCAGTTCCGTCTCCTCGCCGTCGGCGGCAAAAAAACGCTCGGTCATCCGGTGGACCTTTTGCAGGCGCTCCCTGATCCTGCCCTCGAAAGCCGCCAGATCGCTTTCGCCACAAAACGCCGCCAGCCGCTGCCGCTTTTCCAGAGCCTCGGGGATCCGGTGTGTCTGGGCATCGTCGAGCATCTGCAAGCGGTGTTCCAGCGTGCGGTGCGCCACATAGGATTCGTGCAGATATGCCTCGACCTCCGCCGAAATCCACCCCTTTTGCCGCAGCGCCGCCAGCGCCTTCAGCGTCTCGCGTTGGCGGATACCGGCGTCGCGCCCGCCCCAGATGATCTGCTGCGTTTGGGTGAAAAACTCGATCTCGCGAATGCCGCCGCGCCCCAGTTTCATGTCGTGACCGGGGACGGAAACCGCGCCGTGCAGGCCCTTGTGTTCGCGAATTCGCAACCGCATGTTGTGCGCGTCCTCGATGGCGGCAAAATCGAGATACTTGCGCCAGATGAACGGTTTGAGACGTTCCAGAAACGCCTGTCCCGCCCTGATGTCCCCCGCGCAGGGCCGCGCCTTGATAAAGGCCGCGCGCTCCCATGTGCGACCGAGGCTTTCGTAATACCGTTCCGCCGGTTCCATGGCGATGCACACCGGCGTCACCGCCGCGTCGGGGCGCAGGCGCAGGTCGGTGCGGAACACATAGCCCTCGGCGGTATTGGCCGAGAGCAGCTTGACCATCCGCTGTGTCACCCGGATGAAACCGGCGCGCACCTCGGCGTAGTTTTCCGGCGCGTGGCGGGTTTCGTCGAACAGCATGATCAGGTCGATGTCCGAGGAATAGTTCAGCTCCCCCGCGCCCATCTTGCCCATGGCCAGCGCCACCATGCCGGCGGCGTCCTTCGCGTCCCCGGGCGTGCAACCGGGCAGCTTGCCGCGCGCGATTTCCGCTGCTACCAGATGCTCCAGCGCCGCCTGCACCGCCGCATCGGCAAGCCGTGTCAGCGCCCCCGTCACCTGTTCCAGCGTCCAGATCCCGCCGAGGTCCGCCAGCCCCGCCAGCAACGCCCCGCGCCGCTTCGCCTGTCGCAGATTGTCCGAGAGTGCCTGAAAACTGTCACCGCCGATGTCGGCCAGAATGGACTCGAAAACCGCCGCCGCATCCCCGGCCGCGACCGAGCGCAGCCAGTCGCCCTCGCGCTGCATCAACCGTTCGAGATAGGGGCTGCACGCCGCCGTTCCCGCGATCAGGTCCAGCAGGTTTTCCGGCAGGCCGGCAAAGGATTCGCGCGCCTCCTGCCCCCGTTCGGCATCGAACGGAAGCGGCGCCTTGCTGACATCATGGAGCGTATTCATAGGGCCAGAATGGCAGCATTCCGGCGCGGGTCAAGCGGCTTATCGCCCCTCGTATTCCGGCGGGCGTTTTTCCATGAAGGCCGTGACCCCCTCCAGAAAATCGCGGGAATTTCCGGCCTGCCCCTGCAATTCCGCCTCGACCTGCAACTGCTGTTCCAGCGTATGATCCAGCGAGCCGCGCAACGCTTGTTTGATCAGGCGATAAGCCTTGGTCGGGCCATTGGCCAGATGCTCGGCCCGTTCCTGGATGTGGGCGGAAAAATCGTCGTCGCGCACACATTCCCATATCATGCCCCAATCCGACGCCTGCTGTGCCGAAATCCGGTCGGCGAACAGTGCCGCCCCCATCGCCTTGGCAATGCCCATCTGGCGCGGCAACCAGTATGTGCCGCCAGCATCGGGAATAAGGCCGATACGGGCAAAGGCTTGCAGGAAAAAGGCCGAGTGGCTGGCGATAACAATATCCGCCGCCAGCGCCAGATTGGCCCCGGCCCCGGCCGCTGCGCCGTTCACGGCCGAAATCGTCGGGATCGGGCAATCATAGATCGCCCGCAACATCGGTTCGTATTCTTCTTTCAGGGTCCGTTCCAGATCGATGTCACCGGCGTTTTTGCGATCGCCCAGATCCTGGCCCGAACAAAACCCCCGCCCTGCGCCGGTGATGACCAGCACGCGCGCCTCGGTCCCCGCATCGATAACGGCCTGCGTGATTTCCGCCCGCATCCGCGCATTCAGCCCGTTCATAACGTCGGGCCGGTTCAGCGTGATCCGCGCGATATTGCCGGAACAGGTGTACAGAATGGTTTCGTATTTCATGGAGTGCCTCCGCGTGTTCGGGGCACCATAAACCGACCAAGCGGTCAATGATACCCCGGACGTCGCGTCAGTCTTTCAACAGAGCCGCCAGTTGCCGGCTCTCGGACTCGCTCAGGCCTTCGTTCGGTTCTTTGGCCTTGCTGCGCCGCCGGACAAAGACGAACGCAAGCCCGCCGCCGACCAGCAGCAACAGCGGGCCGCTGAACCACAAGAAGGCATTGCGCAGGTTGAACACCGGTTTCAGCAGAACGAATTCGCCATACCGGTCGACAATATAGGCTTTGACCTGTTCATTGGTGTCCCCCAGAACCAGCCGTTCGCGCACCAGCAGGCGCAAATCGCGCGCCAGACCGGCGTTGGAATCGTCGATGTTCTCGTTCTGGCAAACCAGACAGCGCAAAACCTGCGAGATGTCGCGGGCCCGGGCTTCAAGAACCGGATCCGCAAGGATTTCGTCTGGCTGAACCGCCATCACCGGCGTCGCCAGCATCACCAACAGTAATAGATATTTGACCATATCGATTACTCCGCCGGAACGGGGGTCGGGGCGGCAGGTTTGCGCGCGGATGTTGCCACACGGAAGCGCCTGTCGCTAAGGCTTAGCAACCCGCCGAAGGCCAGCATCAGAATGCCGATCCACAGCCAGCTGGTGAACGGTTTGATATAGCTGCGCACAGCCCAGCCGCCGTCGTCCTGCTTGTCGCCGATAACGATATACAGGTCGCGCGCCAGATTCTGGCTGATCGCTGCCTCGGTCGTCGATGTTCCCTCGATCGGATACCGCCGTTTTTCGGGATACATTTTTTCGATCTCGACACCGTTCTTGAACACCGTGAAGGTGCCGCGTTGCGCGATATAGTTCGGCCCCTGAACACCACCGACGGAATCGAAGCGCACCTCGTAATTGCCCAGCGGATAGGTTTCGCCCGCTTTGATCGAACGGATATCCTCGACCTGCCAGGCTGTCAGGACGGTGATCGCAAAGATCGTCACGCCAAAACCGGCATGCGCCATCAGCTTGCCCCATTCGGAACGCGGCAGATTGGACGCGCGGCGCAGCGATTCCCGCAACCCCGCCTTGCCCAGTTTCACCCGCGAGGCAATATCGACGATCGCCCCCAGCACCAGCCATAGCGCCAGCGCCAGACCGACGGGTGCCAGCATGCTGCCGCCCGTCTGCATAACCCAGACCAGCCCGCCAAGCGCAACCGAAAGGGCCAGAACACCCCAGAGCGACCGCATGGAGCGCCCGACCTTGGCCCGCTTCCACGGCATAACAGCACCAAGCGGCACGAGGAAGGCCAGAACCACCATAAACGGGGTAAACGCCATGTCGAAGAACGGCGCGCCGACTGAAATTTTGGCACCTGTGAAAATTTCGGCAATCAGCGGCCAGATCGTGCCGATGAACACAACCGCTGTCGCAACAGTCAGCAACAGGTTGTTTATGACGAGACCGCTTTCGCGGCTGACAATTCCGAACACAGCATTGGTGCGCAGCGACGTTGCGCGGAACGCATAGACCGTGAGCGCCGAGCCGATAGTCAGGCCGAGGATAAGCAGGATGAACATCCCGCGAACCGGATCATTGGCAAAGGCGTGAACCGACGTGATAACACCGGAACGCACGATGAAAGTGCCGATCAGGCTGAACGAGAAGGCAAGGATTGCCAACAGAATGGTCCAGCTTTTCAGCGCATTGCGTTTTTCCACCACGATAGCCGAATGCAGCAGCGCAGTAGCGATCAGCCACGGCATGAAGCTGGAGTTTTCCACCGGATCCCAGAACCACCAGCCGCCCCAGCCAAGCTCGTAATAGGCCCACCAGCTGCCCAGACCGATACCGATGGTCAGGAAAACCCATGCGGCCAATGTCCACGGCCGGACCCAGCGCGCCCATGCGGCATCCACTTTGCCCTCGATCAGGGCGGCAATGGCGAAGCTGAAGGAAACCGACAGTCCGACGTAGCCCAGATACAGGAACGGCGGATGGAAGGCCAAACCGGGATCCTGCAACAGCGGGTTCATGCCGTTGCCGTCAAACGGCGGGCGGGCAAGACGCAGGAACGGGTTCGAGGTCAGCAGGATAAACGCAAGGAACGCCACCCCGATCATCCCCTGAATGGCCAGCACCCGGGCCTTCAGGCTGGGCGGAATGGCTTTGCCAAAGGTCGCGACGGTTGCGCCGAACAACGACAGAATGGTCACCCACATCAGCATCGAGCCTTCGTGGTTGGCCCACACACCGGTGACCTTGTACAACATCGGTTTGGCGGAATGCGAGTTGGCCACCACCAGTTTCACCGAAAAATCCGAAACCACAAAGGCGTATGTCAGGGCGGCGAACGACAGCCCCGTCAAAACCAGTTGTGCCTGCGCCGCCGGTGTGGCGAAGCGCATCCAGTCCAGCCAGCCTTTTTGTGCGCCGACCATCGGAACGATGGACTGCAACACCGCAATGGCCAAGGCAATAATCAGGGCGAAATGCCCAAGTTCAACAATCATGTGTCGATTCCCTCTTTTAGTTGCGGGCATCATAGGGAATGCAAAACCCTTATTCAAATTTCATTATTGTGATCGGCGGATTTGCCACCCCCCGCGCCAAAGGGGGGTGGTGCGCGGTTATTCGCGCGATTGCAGGCTTAGCCATTCGTCAAGCGCCGCATTTCCGTCCACCGGCATATCGGTGGCGGGGGTCGTGCTTTTGCTCGATAAAACCGCATCGCCCGGTGGTGGCACCGGCATCCGGTTGTTGCGTGTATAGTGCAGTTCGCGCGCGCCAAAATAGAACGACACAATTGCACCGAGCAACCACCACAACGGTTCCGGCACATAGGCAAGGCCCTGCATCCGGCCGGCAAATGCCTGCGGGTCGGCCATGGCAAAGACGAACATACCCACGGTTCCCAAGGCCATCACCGGGCGCGGAAGGCGGTTCACCCCGTTGATTATGCTGTCGAACCATCCGCGGTCAGCCCCCGAAAATTCCGCCCTGTATTGTGCCAGCGAGGCCATCGACTGTTCGCGTGCAGCCAGCTCCGCCTTGGTCTTGTTGACGGTGAACACCTCGGCGACGTCGCTGATTGCATTGCCGACATCGCGGGCCGCCGGACCGATGCCGAATATCCGGTTGATCACGCCCATTGTGCCACCCTGCGTGCATGTTCGGCCTTGCTGAGGCGGAAACGCGGCGAGATAAATTCCTCGGCCCGTTTGATCCAGCCGCCCTTGCCGCCATCGCGCCGCCTTGCGTATTTTCGCAACGCCGCGCGCCGGTCGGCCAGCCGGTAATAGTAATTCCGCCGCGCTATTCCGTAGGCATCCACAAGGTGGTCCGGCGCAACCGCCAGCGCCGCGCGCGCCGCCGCCGCGGTTTGCGGCCCCATGGCGGAATCCACCGTGACCGGAAAACCGAATTTGCCCAGCAAGCGTTGCAAAATGGAAATACCCGCCCCGCCTGCGTTGACATACATGTCGAAAACCGTCGGCTGCAACGGATCCGGCAACAGATCCAGTTTCGGTTTTTTGTAATACTGTTTTTTGTAAATTCCGATCGCCTGATCGCGGCCAAGCGCACGAACATCGGCAACATCCACCGCGCCGCTGCCGTCAATATCGGCCCCCAGACGGCGCAATGTGCCAATGGTGATACCGAAATTTGTCG
>CAZDLV010000014.1:0-21253 GCA_964506345.1 uncultured Rhodobacterales bacterium
CCTCGACGGTGTCGTAGCCCTGATCCTGCAACGCATAGGCGCGCATCTTGTTGGCGGCACCGATACCGCGCCCCTCCTGGTTCATATAAAGCAGAACCCCCGCGCCTTCGGTCCCGATCTGTGCCAGAGCCGCGCGCAATTGCGGGCCACAGTCGCATTTGAGCGAGCCGAGCAGGTCGCCGGTGAAACAGGCGGAATGCAGGCGCGACAGCACCGGTTTGTCGCGCGGCGGGTTACCGATTTCGACGGCATAGTGTTCCTCGCCCCCGTCAAGCGGGCGGAACACATGCACGCGGCCCTGTTCGGAAACATGCATCGGCAGGCGCGCGGCCGAGACCTCGTGCAATCCGGTCACTTCGGCCAGTGTCAGCAAATCCTGCGCCGCGATCCGGTTAAGCCCGAAATCCTGCGCCAGCGATGCGACATCGGGCAGAGGCAACACCACAACGGCGGGCAACAGGTGGGCGCGCTTGGCCAGCGCAATTCCGGCGCGGTGGATATCGGCGGAACCGTCACGGATTGTCCGAAACGGACCTTTCATCGGCGTTTCCAGATCGCGCGACGGATCGGCCATGCCCCGAAACCAAAAGATATCGGCATCCGCCGGCACGGCAATCCGCACCAGATCCCCGTCATACGCGGCACAATGCAGGGTTTCGGCGCGCCGCGCGGTAATCGCCAGTTCCAGCCCCGACCCCAGTTGCCGCAATTCCGCAAGGCGCACGGGGGTCAATGCTTCGGCTGCCAGCACAAGCGCGCTGTTCCGGTCGTCTGTCACGACCACCGGCACACCGATACGAATGTCGCTGCCCATGCGGGCGATACGTTCGTTGCGGTTCAGGGAAAGGGTCATGCGGGCCGCCAAATGTTACAGGTTCACGCTATCATATATCCTGTGGTCGCAGGAATTGAAACATTTGCCGCAAAAGCGACACGGCTATGTGAGGCATCTTGCGGTTTGCGGGTTTTCCCAACATCTTTAATCCAGAAACGGAGGGAACCCCGATGAGCAATATCAAGAAAATCCTGATGGTCGACGACGAGGAAGACCTGCGCGAGGCGCTGGCCGACCAGCTGGTGATGACCGACGAATTCGACGTGTTCGAGGCCGGAACCGGTGCCGAGGGCCTGAAAAAGGCCAAAGAAGCCCTGTATGACCTGATCGTGCTGGACGTGGGGCTGCCCGACATGGACGGTCGCGAATTGTGCCGTTTGATGCGCAAGCAGGGGGTCAAGGCGCCGATCCTGATGCTGACGGGACATACGACCGACTCCGATACCATTCTGGGGCTGGATGCGGGGGCGAACGACTATGTTTCCAAACCGTTCAAGTTTCCGGTGCTGCTGGCCCGCATCCGCGCGCAACTGCGCCAGCATGAACAGTCCGAGGATGCGGTGTTCACCATCGGGCCGTATACGTTCAAACCGGCGGCGAAGATGCTGATCGACGATGACGAACACAAGATCCGGCTGACCGAGAAGGAAACCAATATCCTGAAGTTCCTGTATCGGGCCAACGAAGGTGTGGTCGCGCGCGATGTGCTGCTGCACGAGGTCTGGGGCTATAACGCCGGTGTCACCACGCACACGCTGGAAACCCATATCTATCGCCTGCGCCAGAAGATCGAGCCGGACCCCTCCAACGCCCGTTTGCTGGTGACCGAAAGCGGCGGCTACCGGCTGGCGATTTAGAAAATACCCTCCCTGGACTTGAGCCCGCTGCGCCTGTCGTAGCGGGTTTTTTCGCTGGTTAAGCCTTCGGCGCGCCGCTATCCTTGACAAAACCTGACGGAGAAAAACATGGCCTTTACCCTTTGCACATGGAATATCAACTCGGTCCGGCTGCGCGAGCCGCTGGTGCTGAAGCTGCTGGAGGAGGAGGCGCCGGATGTGTTGTGCCTGCAGGAATGCAAATCCCCCGTGGACAAAATCCCGACGGAGAATTTCGCGGCGCTGGGCTATGACCTGATCGCACGCGGGCAGAAGGGCTACAACGGGGTCGCCATCCTGTCGCGGCTGCCGATGGAGGATATCGGGCATCGGGATTTCTGCGGCAGGGGCGATGCGCGCCATGTGGCGGGGCGGCTGGAAAACGGGGTGACGATCCACAACTATTACATCCCTGCGGGCGGCGATGTGGCGGACCGCGAGGTGAACGAGAAATTCGGGCACAAGCTGGATTTCCTGACCGAGATGCGCGACTGGTTCGGGGCCGACAAACCGGAAAAATCCGTGCTGGTGGGGGATCTGAACATCGCCCCGCGCGAGGATGACGTCTGGGACCACAAGAAACTGTTGAAGGTGGTCAGCCACACCCCTGTCGAGGTCGATCATCTGGCCGAAGTGCAGGAGGCGGGCGACTGGGTGGATATTACGCGGCAGGATATTCCCGAAGGGAAGCTCTATAGCTGGTGGTCGTATCGGGCGAAGGACTGGGATGCGGCGGACAAGGGGCGGCGGCTGGACCATGTCTGGGCGACTGCGGATATTTCGGCGGCGGGACATTCGAGCCGGGTTTTGCGCGATGCGCGCGGGTGGGAGCGCCCCTCGGACCATGCGCCGTTGTTTGCGACGTTCGACCTGTGATACGGGCGGCGACAGAGGGGGCCGTCGGGCGGATCACGCTGGAACGGCCGGAGAAGCACAACGCGCTGGATCAGGCCGCGATGCGGGAAATGGCGGCGGTGCTGGAGGAATGGCGCACACGGGATTTGCGGGTGCTGGTGCTGACCGGCACGGGGCGGAGCTTCTGCGCCGGGGCGGCGCTGGGCGATGTGGCCGGCGAGGACTGGGGCGACAACCCGTTGACCGCGCTGTGCGACGCGCTGGAGGAATTTCCCGCGCCGGTGGTTTGCGCGCTGAACGGCGGGGTTTACGGCGGCGGGGCGGAACTGGCGCTGGCCTGCGATTTCCGCGTCGGGGTAACGGGGATGAAGATGTTCGTGCCGCCGGCAAAGCTCGGGATACATTACGATCCGGCGGGGATCGGGCGGGCGGTGCAGCGGCTGGGTGCGCAGATGGCGCGGCGGGTGTTTCTGCTGGCGGAAACCTTTGACGCCGACGCCCTGCTGGCGGCCGGTTTTCTGGATTATCTGGTGGAGCCGGAGGCGCTGGAGGCCAAAACCGCGGAACTGGTCGAGACGGTTTCGGGGTTGGCGCCGATGGCGGTGCAGGGGATGAAACGCACGATACTGGAGATCAGCCGCGGCACGCTGGACCACGCGGCGGCGCAGGAACGGATCGCGGCGTGTTTTGCCTCGGACGACCATGCCGAGGGGCTGGCGGCGATGCGGGACAAACGGCAGCCAAAGTTTACAGGCCGTTGACCCCGTTCAGCATGATGTCGCCAACGAGGGCGGCGTATTCCTTGCGGCTTTCGATGCCCTTTTCGGTGTTCCACATGTAATACCAGTTCAGCGTGCCGAACAGCGACATGGTGATGGCGCGCAGGCGTTTCTTGTCGGCGGCCACGTCGGGCGAGACCACGGCGCGCAGGGCCTCCATCACCTGTTGCACCAGCGCGCGCTGGTAGTCCATCAGGATGCGGCGGCGCTCGGGGTCGAGCGCGCCCATCGCGTTGGCCTGCACACGGTGGTAGTCATCCGCACCGCGATAGGCCAGCAGGATTTCCAGAATGATGGCGCGCAGGTATTCCTCGGGCATTTTGCCCACCGGTTTAACCTCGGCCACGCGGTCGCGCAGGGCCTTCAGGTGGGTTTCCAGAATGTCGAACAGCAGGTCGTCCTTGCTGTCGTAGTAATGGTAGATCGCCGCCTTGGAGATGCCGCAAGCCTGCGCCAGTTGCGTCATGGAGGCGCGGTCGAAGCCGGTATCGGCAAAGACTTTCGCCGCCGTGTGCTGGATCAGGCCGCGCTTTTCGTCGTGGTCTTTGGCAATGGTTCTGGCCACGGGCTACTCCTTCGGGCGGTTGTCGATGACGCGCACGGCCTTGCCCTGCGAGCGGGCCACATTGCCCGGTTCGGCGACATTCACGGTTGCCGAGACTCCTACTACGGATTTGATGCGTTTGGCCAGAAGGTGGGCCGAGGCCTCGCGCGCGGCCTCGCTGGCGGCGGCTTCGGTGGATTCGACGTTGACGATCATCGCGTCCATGCGGCCCTTGCGCACCAGTTCGATCTGGAAATGCGGGGCGAGGGAGTGGACGGCCATGATCTGTTCCTCGATCTGGGTCGGGAACACGTTGACGCCGCGCAGGATGATCATGTCGTCGGAACGGCCGGTGATCTTCTCCATCCGGCGCATGGAACGGGCGGTGCCGGGCAGCAGGCGGGTCAGGTCGCGGGTGCGGTAGCGGATGATCGGGAAGGCCTCTTTGGTCAGCGAGGTGAAAACCAGTTCGCCCTGCTCGCCCTCGGCAACCAGTTCGCCGGTTTCGGGGTTGATGACCTCGGGGTAGAAGTGATCCTCCCAGATGTGCAGGCCGTCCTTGGTTTCCACGCATTCGTTGGCGACGCCCGGGCCGATGACCTCGGACAAGCCGTAGATATCGACGGCGTGCATGTCGAAGGCTTCCTCGACCTCGGCGCGCATGGCGTTGGTCCACGGCTCGGCGCCGAAAATGCCGACGTCGAGCGGGCTTTCGCGCGGGTCGCGGCCCTGTTTGCGGTATTCATCGAGGATCGAGAGCATATAGGACGGGGTGACCATGATGGTGGAGGCCTTGAAATCCTCGATCAGCGTCACCTGTCGCGGGGTCATGCCGCCGGAAACCGGCACCACGGTGCAGCCGAGTTTTTCCGCCCCGTAATGCGCGCCCAGCCCGCCGGTAAACAGGCCGTAGCCATAGGCCACATGCACCACGTCACCGGGTCGCGTGCCGCTGGCGCGCAGGGAACGGGCAACGACCGTGGCCCACATGTCCAGATCGCGCTCGGTATAACCGACAACGGTGGGCTGGCCGGTGGTGCCGGAAGACCCGTGGATGCGGCGGATCTGCTCGCGCGGGACGGCGAACATGCCGAAGGGGTAGTTGTCGCGCAGGTCCTGTTTCACCGTGAAGGGAAACTTCGCAAGGTCCGACAGGGATTTCAGGTCGTCGGGATGCACGCCCGCCGCATCGAATTTCTGTTTGTAGAACGGCACGTTGTCATAGGCGTGCCTCAGCGACCATTTCATCCGGTCGAGCTGCAACGCCGAGATCTCGTCGCGCGAGGCGATTTCGATCGGATCGAGGTCTTGTTTGCGCGGAGTCAGGTCTTTCATTTTGGTTCCTCGAAATGTTGTCCCTTGATGATACGGGAATTGCCACGGAATTCGGCAATGGTTTTGTCGTTCTGGTTGGTGACGCGCACGTCGTAAATGCCGCTGCGACCGGCGAGGGCGACCTCGGTTGCCGTGGCGGTCAGGGTGTCGCCGACCATGGCGGGGGCCAGATAGGTGATGGAATTGTGCTGCGCCACCACGATCCGGTTGTAGCTGTTGCAGGCAAAGGCAAAGGCGCTGTCGGCCAGTGAAAACGTGATGCCGCCGTGGCACATGCCGTGGCCGTTGGCGTGGTGCTGCTGCACCGTCATTTTCAGCGTGGCGGTGCCGGGGCCGACCGAGACGACCTCCATCCCCAGCCATTGCGAGGCGCCGTCGGTGGACCACATGGCCTCGGCCGAGCGGCGGGCGCGTTCCTGTGCGGTTATTGTCATTTTTCCCCCTTTGCGCCGGTGTTGACAAAACATTTGCATAAACCGACCGGTTGGTCAATAGTAATGGCTGCTGATTTGGAATCACAGGTGAATCGTGACTGTTGTAACGACCCGTATTGAAAATGATCTGGCCTTTGTCACCATCGACAACCCGCCGGTGAACGCGACCTCTACCGCTGTGCGGGCGGGGCTGATAGCGGCGGTGGAGGCCGTGGCGGCCAGCGGTGCAAAGGCGGCGGTGCTGTCCTGCGCGGGGCGCACGTTTATTGCCGGTGGCGATATGTCGGAGTTCGACGCGCCGCCGGTGGAACCGCATTTGCCGGATGTGGTCGCGGCGATTGAATCCTGCCCTGTGCCGTGGATTGCGGCGATGCACGGCACCGTGCTGGGCGGCGGGTTCGAGATCGCCATGGGCTGCGCCTTTCGCATTGCCGCCGGGGACACGCGCTTCGGCCTGCCGGAAGTCAACGTCGGGCTGATCCCCGGCGCGGGCGGCACGCAGCGCCTGCCCCGTCTGGTCGGGGTGGAAGCCGCAATAGACATGTGCTGCACCGGTATGATGAAACCGGCGGCGGAGATGCTGGCGCTCGGCGCGCTGGACGCGGTGGTTCCGGGCGATGTGGTGCAGGCGGCAACGGATTTCGCGGCGATCCTGCCGGATGTCCCCGTGCCGGTCAGCCAGCGGAAAATCACCCTGCCGGAACCGGAGTTTTTCACGGAAAAGCGCCTGACCGTGCGCAAGCGGGCCAAGGGGCAGGCCGCGCCGTTGCACAATTTCGATGCGGTCAAACGGGCCTGCGAGACGGATTTTGCCAGCGGACAGAAACGCGAGCGCGAACTGCATCTGGCCTTGCGCAACGCGGCTGAATCGCGGGCGCTGCGACATGCGTTTTTTGCCGAACGGACGGTGGCGAAACCCGATGCGATCAAGGGCGTGACGCCGCGCGATATTTCGCGCGTGGTTGTGGTCGGCGGCGGTCTGATGGGGGCCGGAATCGCGGCGGCCTGCCTGAACGGCGGCTTGCAGGTAAGCATGATCGAACGCGATGCCGAGGCCGCCAATGCAGGGGCCGAACGGGTGCGCGGGATTCTGGATGGCGCGGTAAAACGGGGCAAAAGTTCGGTTGAAAAGCGTGATACCTTGCTGGAAAAATTCTCGGCCGGTGCGGAGTATGCAGCGGCGCGCGGGGCCGATCTGGCCATCGAGGCGGTGTTCGAGGATCTGGACGTCAAACGCGCCGTGTTCGCCTCGCTGGCCGCCGAAACCGGTGGCGAGGCGATTCTGGCGACGAATACGTCCTACCTCGACCCGCAGGAGATTTTTGCGGGGATCGACAATCCGGCGCGCTGTCTGGGGCTGCACTTCTTTTCGCCCGCGCACATCATGAAACTGCTGGAGATTGTGAAAACGCCGGAAACCTCGGCGGAGGTGCTGGCGACGGGGTTTGCGCTCGGCAAGCGTTTGCGCAAGGTGCCGGTGCTGTCGGGGATTTGCGACGGGTTTATCGGCAACCGGATGCTCGCGGCCTATCGGCGGCAGGCGGATTACCTGCTGGCGGACGGGTGTTTGCCCTATCAGGTCGATGCGGCGATGCGAGCCTTCGGCATGCCGATGGGACCGTATGAGTTACAGGACCTGACCGGATTGCAGATCGCCTGGGCCAACCGCAAACGACAGGCGGCAACCCGCGATCCGGCGGAACGCTATATCCCGCTGGGCGATATGCTGTGCGAGGACGGGCGGCTGGGCCAGCGCGCGGGCAAGGGCTGGTATAAATACGAGGGCGGGCGCAAGCCGCTCCGCGATGCGGAGGTGGAGGCCCTGATCGAGAACTGGTCAGCGGAAAACGGCATCGAGCGCAGCGATTTCTCGCAGGACCAGATCGCCAACCTGATTGTGGCGGCGCTGGTCAACGAGGGTGCGCGGATTGTCGAGGAAGCCATCGCGGAGCGCCCTTCGGACGTCGATATGGTCCAGATACACGGCTACGGTTTTCCGCGCTGGCGCGGCGGGCCGATGCACTATGCCGGGGAAGTCGGCATTGACGAAATATCCTGGTGGATGGGGGCCGTTGCGCGGCAAAGCCCCGGCTCGTGGAAGATTTCCACATTGTTGAGCTGAATTTGCCGCTGGTCTTTAGGGGAGGAAACCATGACCAAATTCAAGAAACTGACAACGCTGCTGGCAGGGGCCGCGATGGCGCTGGCCGGATCGGCGGCTTTTGCGCAGGAATATACGTTGACGATTTCCAGCTGGGCACCGCCCACGCACGGGATCAACGCCAAGATGTGGCCGAAATTTATCCAGATGATCGAGGATGCCACCGACGGGCGTGTCACCGCCGAGGTGAAACTGGGCATTGCCCCGCCGCCGGCGCAGATGGACCTGATCATGGACGGTGCTGCCGATGTCTCGATCATTTTCCACGGCTATCAGGCCGGGCGCTTTACCGGCACCAAGCTGATCGAGCTGCCGGGTTACGAGGGTTCTGCCGAGGCGGCCTCGGTCGCCGACTGGCGGGTTTACGAGAAATTCCTGAAACCGCTGAACGAGCATCGCGGCGTCAAGCTGATCAGCCTCAATACCCACGGTCCGGCGCAGTTGCACACAGTCAATCCGGTGACCTCGCTGAACGAGATTGCCGGCCTGAAAATCCGTATTCCGGGCGGTGTCGGCGGTGACGTCGGCGCGGCGCTGGGCGCGACCGGCATCAAGGTTCCGGCCCCGAAGGTTTACGAGACGCTGGCCTCCAACGCTGCGGACGGTGTGGTGATGCCGTTTGAATCGCGCAAAGGGTTCAAGCTGACCGAAGTGGCGCCCTATGTATACGAGGTTCCGGGCGGGCTGTATCGTGGCTCCTTCGCCTTCATCATGAACAAGGACGCGTTCAACAACCTGCCGCCGGACCTGCAAAAGGCGCTCGACGAAAAAGTGTTCGGCGAGCCGCTGTCGCGGGAAATCGGCAAAATCTGGGACGAGATCGACCAGATCGGCCGTGACGCCACACTGGCCACCGACGGCAATGTCATCACCGAGGCCTCGGCTGCGGACATGGAAGCCTTCGCCAAAATCCAGGCCGACGTGACAGCCAAGGTTCTGGCGGAACTGGATGCCAAGGGCGTGGACGCGCAGGCGGCCTATGATTTCGTCAAGGAAACCATGGCGAACTACTGATCCGACATACGGGCAGGCGGTCATCGCCTGCCCGAACCCCATTCGAGAGATCCGATGAAATCCCTGATCCAGATATTGCGAAAAGCCGCCCTCGCGCCGGTTCTGCTGGCCTCTGCCGCGCTTTTTATCCTGATGCTGATGACGTTTTCCGATGTTGTCCTGCGCTCTGTCTTTAACGCGCCGATCGAGGCCGCGACCGAACTGACGCGCATTCTGATGGCAATCATGGTGTTTGCCGTGATGCCGGTGGTTTCCGCCCGTCGCGAACACATCACCGTTGACCTGACCGACAGTTTTTTCAAACGCTACCGCCTGTCCAACCTGCGTGACGGGCTGGTGACGCTGGCCAGCGGCGTGATGCTGGTCTGGCCCGCGATGCGGGTGCAGGTGCTGGCCGAACGGGCGCGCGATTACGGCGACGTCACCGAATATCTGGCCATACCGCAATTCTATATCGGCTGGTTCATTGCCGTTTTCACCGCCCTTACCGCCCTGATCCTGATTGTCGAGGGGCTGGTGCTTCTGTTCAAACCCGCGTTGCTGGAGGTCAAACGATGACTCTTGCCCTTATCGGTTTTGCCGCCGTTCTTGTTCTGGTGCTGATGCGGATGCCGATCGTGTTCGCCATGGGGTTTGTCGGGATGATCGGCTATATGAACGAGCGCGGTTTCAACGGCGCCATGTCCATGGTCGGGCGGCAGGTGATGGACACGGCGCAAAGCTATAGCCTGTCTGTCGTGCCGCTGTTTATCCTGATGGGCCTGTTTGTGAACAAGGGCGGGTTGAGCCGCGAGCTTTATGCGGTTTCCAATGCCTTCCTCGGCCATATGCGCGGCGGTCTGGCGATGGCAACCGTGGTGGCCTGTGGCGGGTTTTCGGCGATTTGCGGATCGTCGCTGGCGACAGCGGCCACCATGTCCAAGGTCGCGATGCCGGAAATGCGGCGCTATGGCTATTCCGACGGGTTGTCCACGGCCTCCATCGCGGCGGGCGGGACGCTGGGGATCCTGATCCCGCCGTCGGTTATTCTGGTGATCTATGGCCTGCTGACGGAAACTTCTATCGGCAAGCTGTTCATTGCAGGGATTTTGCCCGGACTGCTGGGCGTGCTGTTCTACCTGTTCGCGGTGCGCTGGTCGGTGTTTCGCGATCCTTCCGCCGGTCCGGCAGGGGAAAAGGCAAGCTGGCGCGAGCGGCTGGTGGCCCTGCGCGGTGTCTGGGCGGTGCTGTTGCTGTTCTTTCTGGTTATCGGCGGGCTGTATGGCGCGCTGGATTTCGCGCCGCTGAACCTGACGTTTTCCCCGACCGAGGCCGCAGGCATGGGCGCGATGGGCGCGTTTCTGATCGCGCTCAGCCGCGGTAATCTGACGTTCAAGGATACGCTGGAGGTGTTGCAGGAAACCACGTTCACCTCGGCCGCGCTGTTCGGTGTGCTGATCGGGGCGCAGATCTTTTCCAACTTCGTCAATCTGGCCGGCCTGCCCGAGGCCCTGATCCAGATCGTCACCAACTGGTCGGTGTCGCCGATGGCGGTGATGATCATGATCATCGCGGTTTACCTGCTGCTGGGCATGGTGTTCGAAAGCCTGTCGATGCTGCTGCTGACCGTGCCTATCTTTTTCCCGCTGGTAAATTCGCTCGGCTACGATCCGGTCTGGTTCGGCATTGTGGTCGTGGTAGTGACCGAGATCAGCCTGATCACCCCGCCTGTCGGACTGAACGTGTTCATCCTGAAGGGGGTGGTCGGCAATGTCTCTACCGGCACGATTTTCCGCGGGGTGACCCCGTTCTGGATTTTCGACCTGTTCCGGTTGGCGCTGCTGGTCGGCATCCCCGCCATTTCCCTTTATCTGCCGAGCCAGATGTAACCGAGGATATTTTCCATGAGCATTATGCAAATCCACAGTTTCGCCGCCGGTCGCTGGGTCGCCCCCGGCGAGGGCGCGCGGCCAATCGAAAGCGCGGTGAGCGGCGAGGTCATCGCCACCGCCGGAAACCGCGCGCTGGACTTTCAGGCGATGCTGGATTTCGCGCGCAATGTCGGCGGCCCTGCCCTGCGGGCGCTGACCTTTCACGAACGGGCCTACCGGCTGAAGGCGCTGGCGCAGCATCTGAACGACAACAAACAGGCGCTTTATGACCTGTCGTTCCAGACCGGCGCGACGCAAGCCGACAATATGATCGACATCGACGGCGGCGTCGGCACCCTGTTTGTGTTTTCCTCCAAGGGGCGGCGGGAATTGCCGGACGGGCATGTGTTTCTGGACGGTCCGGTGGAGCAACTCTCGCGCTCCGGTTCGTTTCTGGGGCAGCATATCTGCACGCCGTTGCAAGGGGTGGCGGTGCATATCAATGCGTTCAATTTTCCGGTCTGGGGGATGCTGGAAAAGCTCGCCCCGACGCTGCTGGCCGGTGTGCCGGCGATTGTGAAACCGGCGACGGCAACCAGCTATGTGACCGAGGCGGCGTTCCGCCTGATGATCGACAGCGGTATCTTTCCCGAAGGGTCGTTCCAGTTGATCACCGGCGGCACTGGCGACCTGCTGGAGCGGCTGACCTGTCAGGATGTGGTCAGCTTTACCGGTTCGGCGCAGACGGCCTTTGCCCTGCGCTCGGCGCCGCATATCCTGCACAACTCGATCCGTTTTGTGGCGGAACAGGACAGCCTGAATGCCTCGATCCTCGGGCCGGATGCGGTGGAGGGGACGCCGGAATTCGATCTGTTCGTCAAGGAAATCCACCGCGAAATGACCGTTAAGGCGGGGCAGAAATGCACGGCCATCCGCCGGATCATCGCCCCCGAGGGGCAGGTGCAGGCGGTGATCGGGGCCTTGTCGGAGCGGCTGGCGAAAACCCGTATCGGCAACCCGTCGGACAAGGAAACCCGCATGGGGGCGCTGGTGTCGAACGCGCAAAAGGCCGATGTGCTGGCCAAGGCGGCGATTATCGGCACCGAGGCAACGCGGGTTTACGGCGACCCCGACAATTTCGCGGTGGCAGGCGCCGACCCCGACCACGGCGCCTTTCTGCCGCCGATGCTGTTCCACTGCGCCGATCCCGACGGGGCCGACAAGGTCCACGGGACCGAGGCCTTCGGACCGGTCTCCACCATCATGCCCTATCGCGACCTCGACCATGCAATCGCCATTGCCAATCGCGGGATGGGGAGCCTCGTGGCCTCGGTCATCACCCATGATCCGGCGGTGGCGCGGCAAGTGGCGCTGGGTGCGGGAGCGTTCCACGGACGGCTGTATTTCAACGACCGCGTGTCGATGAAGGAAAGCACCGGCCACGGCTCGCCCCTGCCGCATATGGTCCACGGCGGACCGGGCCGCGCCGGTGGTGGCGAGGAAATGGGCGGGGTGCGCGGGGTCATGCACTATATGCAGCGCACGGCGATCCAGGGCAGCCCCGATATGATCTCGGCCATTGGCGAGACCTGGATCCCGGGGGCGCGGGAAATCGGAACCGACCGGCATCCGTTCACCAAAACCTTCGCCGAGTTGCAGATCGGCGAGACGATCCACACCGAACCGCGCGTGGTCACGCTGGAGGATATCGAGCATTTCGCCAATTTCACCGGCGATACCTTCTATGCCCATATGGACGAGGAAGCGGCGGCGGCCAACCCGTTCTTCCCCGGTCGCGTGGCGCATGGCTATCTGCTGCTGTCCTTTGCCGCCGGTCTGTTTGTGGAACCCAACGTCGGGCCGGTGCTGGCCAATACGGGGCTGAACGGGCTGGGTTTCCAGAAACCTGTCAGCCCCGGCGATTCCGTGCGGGTGCGCCTGACCGTCAAACGCAAGACCAAGCGCAACGACGAATACGGCGAGGTCCGCTGGAATGTTACCCTGTTCAATCAGGAGGACGAACAGGTGGCGGAATACGAACTGCTGACCATGAACGCCTGCTGACGCGCGCAATGTTGCCTTATCGTCGAACTGCCCCTACACGAAAGATATGGATCGGATCGCGCCGGAAATAGAAACGCTGGTTAACAAACTGCACACACGCGGGCGTTTGCGCGTGTGGTCGATCATCATTTCCATATTCGGCGATTCAATATTGCCACATGGCGGTGTCGTTTCGACCGGCACACTCGGCGAACTGACCGGCCTGCTGGGGATCGATCCCGGGGCCATGCGATCCGCCCTGTCGCGCCTGACGAAAGAGGGCTGGCTGCAACGCCAGCGGATCGGCCGTTCGTCCCGGTATTCGCTTACCGCCCACGGGGTGAAAGATTTCGTCCCCGCATCGCAACGCATTTACGCCATGTCACCGCACACCGGACCCGCATTCTGGACACTGGCAGTCACCGACCGCGCCGCCGCACGCGACCCACTGGAATCCGCCGGATTTACCGCGCTGACCGGAACACTGTTCATCCGTGCCAGCCACACCGACACGCCGGTCAATGCCCCGGCTGACGTGCTGGTGATGCACGGACGCCTTGAAAACATCCCCGACTGGGCACGCAAAGGGTTGGCCGACGTCAACACCGCAAACGCCTTTGGCGCAATACTGGCGGACTTCGCCCCGCTGTTTGCATACCTGAACAACGGCGGCACCCTGTCACCCGAGGCGGGAATTACCGCGCGCAGCCTGTTGATCCACGACTGGCGACGCGCTGTTTTACGGCTGCCGGACCTGCCGCCGGATTTCTTTGGCCCCGACTGGCCGGAACAGAAATGCCGAACCTTCGTCGCCCGCCTGTACCGCCTGCTGACACCCCCGGCCGGGGAATGGCTGGCGCGTGCCGCCGAACTTGACCCGTCGCCCGACCCGATGTTTTACCAGCGTTTTACGCCGACTTCATAAGCGCCGGTCCAGCGGCATCGGCGATCCTGTAGCTGGCCGCCTCGGTAATATGATGGCGCTGGACCACCGCGTCACCGTCAAGATCGGCAATAGTGCGGGCCACCCGCATCACACGGTAATAGGCGCGCGCGCTTAGCCGGAACCGCTCGGCAATTCGCGTCAGAATCTGCTGCCCCTCGACCGTGGGCGCGGCGATTTCTGCCAGCAAATCCCCCTCGGCGTCGGAATTGGTGACAACATCGGGAAATCCGGCAAACCGGGCCGTCTGGACTTCACGCGCCCGCGCCACCCGCGCGGCCACCTGCGCCGAGCTTTCAGCCGGCGCGATCGCCGCCAGATCGGCAATTTTTATCGGCGGCACATCGACTTTCAGGTCAAACCTGTCCATCAACGGTCCCGAAATCCGCGCCATATATTCGGCACCACATAACGGCACGCGCGCACAGGCGCGATCCGGGTCGGTCAGATATCCGCATTTGCACGGGTTTGCCGCCGCAACCAGCAGGAACTTGCACGGATAGCGCACATGGGCGTTGGCCCGCGCGATCATCACATCACCGGTTTCGACGGGCTGGCGCAGGGTTTCCAGGACCATACGCGGAAATTCCGGAAATTCGTCCATGAACAACACCCCGTTGTGCGCCAGTGAAATCTCGCCCGGTTTTGCCGATCGTCCACCCCCGACAATTGCCGCCATCGACGCGGTGTGATGTGGTGTCCTGAACGGGCGTTCGCGCGAAATGCCGCTTTCGTCCAGCAAACCGGCCAGCGAATGGATCATCGAGGTCGAAAGCGCCTCTTGCGGATCCATGTCCGGCAATATCCCGGGCAATCGCGCCGCCAACATGGATTTTCCCGCCCCCGGTTCGCCAACCATAAAAAAATGATGCCGCCCCGCCGCCGCAATCTCCATCGCACGTTTGGCCTTTTCCTGCCCTTTGACGTCGCTCAAGTCGCGGAAATTCCGGCGCGCCGCGACCTCGCCCGGTTCAGCCGCCGACACCGGCGCACGACCGTTGAAATGGTTCATCAACGCCAACAGGGATTTCGGGGCAATCACCTCGACCGCACCAACCCACGCAGCCTCGGCACCGCAACCCGCCGGACAGACCAACCCCAAATTCGCCTCGGCGGCGGCCAGCGCCGCAGGAAGCGCCCCGACAACCGGCACCAGCGCCCCGTCAAGCGACAGTTCGCCAAGACACACCTGCCGCGCCACCTCGTCCGCCGGAATCACCTCCATTGCCGCAAGCAGACTCATGGCAATCGGTAAATCGAAATGCGACCCTTCTTTTGGCAAATCGGCAGGCGACAAATTGATGGTGATCCGCTTGGCCGGCAATGCCAGCCCCATTGCGGTAATCGCCGCGCGGACCCTTTCGCGCGCCTCGGACACCGCCTTGTCCGGCAGGCCGACCATATTGAACGCCGGAATTCCGGGCGCCAACGCACACTGCACCTCGATCAGGCGGGCCTCGACCCCTTGAAAAGCAACCGTATACGCGCGCGCGACCATCTTCCCTCCAATCTTGAAGGAACTATCGCGCCGGCCGGTTTATTATTCGTTAACGCCGTCGTTAGGGTAAATAGTTAACACCTTGCACGCGCCACGCACTGGCGTCACGAATATAATCCAGCCGCGTCACCGACAGGTTGTCAATCTTGAAACTGAATGCGGCCTTCGGGGTCATGCCGGTCGCCCGTTGCAAAGCCGTCAGGATCACCCCGAAATGGGCAACCACGATGATATCACCCGCCCCGATCCCGGCCACCACCGTATCGACCGCGCCACTGATGCGCGCATACAAATCGTTCCAGCTTTCGCCGTTCGGGGCGGCGGTGTTTCCCGGCTCGGACCAGAACGCGCGGCTGGTATCGGGGTCACGCCGCGCCACCGCATCCATCGACATGCCGTCCCAGTCACCGTAATCCATTTCGCGAAACAACGGGTTGTTCGCCAACCGTGAACGTCCGGCCGCTATTGCATCCGCCGTGGCCACGGCCCGTTGCAAGTCGGACGACATCACCACGGCGTCGGGTGGCAAAAACGCCGACAGGCGCGCCAACGCCGCGGTGTCGGACAGATCGGCGGGCATATCCTTCCATCCGACGAACCCCTTGGCATGGGTCGGCCCGTGGCGCACCCACCAGAAACGCACCGTCATCGCCCGCCCCCCACAGGAAGCGCCCCTTTCAACACCACCGGCAAACCGGCAGCCACAAAAACCGCAAGGTCCGCCTGCGCCGCAACCAGCCGGTTCAGCCGCCCTTGCGCGTCACGAAAACGCCGTCCCAGTGGCGTATCCGGCACCAGCCCCATACCCACCTCGTTGGAAACACAAACAACCGGACACCGCGCGGCGGACAATGCGCCCAGCAACCGGTCCGTCTCGTCCGCGGCATCCGCACCGGCAAGCATCAGATTACTTAGCCACAGGGTCAAACAGTCAACCAGCACAATGCCATCCGGCACCACCTGTTCCAGCGCCTGCGCCAGATCCGTTGCCACCTCGACCGTCGTCCAGTCGTCGCCGCGTTCACGGCGATGCCTGGCGATCCGTGCGGCCATCTCGTCGTCCAGAACCTGCGCCGTCGCGAAATAGGTTTTTGGCGAACCGGCCGCGCGCACCAGTTGTTCGGCAAAACCGGACTTGCCGGATCGCGCACCGCCCAGCACCAGCGAAAGCGGGGGAAATTTTTCACGCATGGCGGCTCCTTCGTTTCCATATTCATAGCGGCAAACCCGCAGATCACAAGAATTTCACCTGTGTGCGCCACCGCTTTACATCACGCGCAGCTGTGGCGTACCTTTGTTATATTCACAATGTAAAGGTCGGCCATGAAATTCCTGCTTGCCATTCTGGTATTATTGTCATTTGGCACCGCTGCCACGGCAGCAGAATTCGAAATCGGATTCACATGGGACGGACTGGCGCTTTGCACTACCGGCCAACCCGACGTCGTTCCCAGCCCGGAGTTTTCCGTAAGCGGCGCGCCGGACGGAACAAAATGGATATATTTCAAGCTGGTAGACCTCGATGTCCCGACTTATCCCCACGGCGGAGGCTGGGCAGCCTATACCGGCGACACCACGGTTGCAGCGGGTGCTTTCACCTATAACAGCCCGTGTCCGCCAAACGGCGCACATACATACGAGTGGCGCGCCGCCGCCTCGGCCAGCAACGATTACAGCACGCCGATATTGGGGTTTGCCACCGCTCAACGACAATATCCCGAGTAATTCCGGTATTTGGTTTTCTGTATTTCCCGCTCTTGAAAGTTACTGCCAAACAAACTACATTCGCAAATAGTGAATAGATGTCTCCCAACAGGTGCAGAATGCTCAACGGGCGCAAAATTCTTTTGGTTATCGGTGGTGGCATTGCTGCCTACAAATGCCTCGACCTGATCCGCCGACTCACGGGACAGGGGGCTGCGGTAACTGCGGTTCTGACCCGCGCCGCGCAGGAATTTGTGACACCGTTATCCGTTGCCGCGCTGTCGGGAAACCGCGTGTATACCGACCTGTTCGACCTGACCGACGAAACCGAGATGGGCCACATCCGGTTGTCGCGCGCCGCCGACCTGCTGGTCGTTGCACCGGCAACCGCCGACCTATTGGCAAAAATGGCAACCGGGCAAGCCAACGATCTGGCGACAACGCTTTTGCTGGCAACCGATAAACCGGTTCTGGTTGCGCCGGCGATGAATGTGCGGATGTGGGAACACGCTGCCACCCGCCGCAATGTCGCGCAATTGCAAAATGACGGTATCCGGTTTGCCGGACCGGACGAAGGCGACATGGCATGTGGCGAGTTCGGCGTCGGACGCATGGCCGAACCGGCCGCTATCGTTGACGCCATCACCGCCGCGTTTTCCGACAGACCGTTGCGCGGCAAACACGCGCTTGTCACATCCGGCCCGACACACGAACCGATTGATCCGGTGCGCTATATCGCCAACCGGTCATCCGGTGCGCAAGGGTCGGCCATCGCCACCGCACTGGCCACGCTGGGCGCCGACGTAACCTTCATTACCGGCCCCGCCACCGCCCCGCGCCCGCATGGCGTCACGGTGATCGAGGTCGAAACCGCGCGCGAAATGCTGGATGCGGTGCAAAACTCGTTACCATCCGACGTCGCTGTTTTCGCCGCCGCCGTCGCGGATTGGCATATCGCCGACGCCGGCACATCGAAAATCAAAAAGGACGGCACCGGTAAACCGCCAACGCTGCAATTCACCGAAAACCCCGACATCCTTCAAACCGTGGCACAAATGGAAACCGGCCGCCCCGATCTGGTCATCGGCTTTGCCGCCGAAACCGACGACGTGCTGGCCAACGCCACGGCAAAACGCCTGCGCAAGGGGTGCGACTGGATTGTTGCCAACGATGTTTCCCCCGAAACCGGAATCATGGGCGGCACCGAAAACGCTGTCATCGTGATTGACCGCAACGGTACGGAAACATGGCCCCGCCTTGACAAACACGAGGTGGCAAACCGTCTGGCACACCGCATAGCGGGGGTGCTGACATGAACACCCTGCGTATCACCAGAACCGCCGCTGCCGATCCGGCGATCCCGCTGCCAGCCTATGAAACCGACGGCGCGGCCGGCATGGACCTGCGCGTGAATTTCGCGCCGGAGATGCGCCGGACCGGTCTGGTTCTGGCCGCCGGACAGCGCGCCCTGTTGCCCACCGGATTGCAATTCGAAATTCCCGCAGGGTTCGAAATCCAGATCCGTCCGCGATCCGGTCTGGCGTTGAAATCCGGCGTGACACTGGTAAATGCCCCCGGAACAATTGATTCCGACTACCGCGGCGAGGTCGGCATCATCCTGATCAACCACGGCAACGAACCGGTCATCATCGCGCATGGCGACCGCGTGGCGCAAATGGTATTCGCCGCCATAACCCGTTGCCAAATCATAGAAACCAAATCTTTAACCCAAACCGGACGCGGCACAGGCGGCTTCGGTTCAACCGGGAGAGCATGATGCTACGTATGTCCCGCAAAATCGTTCTGGCCCTCGAAGCTGTTCTGGATATCGCCTATAACGGGCGTCCACACCCGGTGCAGTCCAAGGATATAACCGAGCGTCAGGGGATCCCGCAACGCTATCTGGAACAGGTGCTGCAACAACTGGTGCGGCGCGGCATCCTGAAAGGCGTTCGCGGCCCGCGCGGCGGCTATACACTGGCCCGCGAACGGCGGCGCATCACCCTTGGCGATGTGTTGCGCGTGGTCAACCAGATGGAGGCCGACGACGACGCCACTGTTTCCCGCGCACCGCTTGGCGAATTGATGATCGCCCCGATCTGGCAGGAAATGCAGCAGGATATCCTTGACCACTACGACAAGATCACGATGGAGGACCTCTGTCGCGAGGCCGAGAAAAAAGGTGTCCCGCGCGCCGGCGAGGAATCCGTCAGTTTCTCGATCTAGACCGCGCATCCGGCGGCATAACCGCTGGACCACGCCCATTGGAAATTATATCCGCCAAGCCATCCGGTAACGTCCACTGCCTCGCCGATAAAATACAGGCCGGGGCAATTTTTCACCTGCATGGTTTTCGACGAAAGCGCATCGGTGGAGACCCCGCCAACGGTTACCTCGGCCTTGGCAAACCCCTCGGTGCCGCTTGGTAAAACCTGCCAGTCGGCGAATTTTTCCTCCAGCGCCACCAACCGTTTATCCGCAACATTTCCCAGCGCATCCCGCACCCCCGCCTTGTCAGCCAGCGCCCGTGCCAGCCGCTCGGGCAAATGCCGGGCCAGCGCGGTTTTCAACCCCGCACGCGGCTGCTGCCGCTTGGCGTCCAGCAACCAGCCGCTTTGCAAATCCGGCAACAGATTCAATCCGATACGCTCGCCGCTCCGCCAATAGGACGATATTTGCAATATCGCCGGACCGCTCAGCCCTTTGTGTGTGAACAACGCCGCCTCGCGAAAGCGCCGCTTGCCAAGGCTGGCAACGACATCGGTGGCGACACCGGACAGGTCTTTCAGAAACGCCGCATCCCGCCCCAGCGTCAGCGGCACCAGCGCCGGCCTCGGCGGCACCACATCCACGCCGAATCCCCGCGCAACATCATAGGCGAATCCGGTCGCGCCCATTTTGGGAATAGACGGCCCGCCTGTGGCAATCACCAGCGCCTTTGCCCTGATCCGTCGCGCACCGGCTGTCAGGGCAAACCCCGCACCATCCCGTTTCGGCATCGATACCCGCACACCTGTCGCCACGCTAACGCCGGCCTCGCGACACTCTGCCAGCAACATCGCCACAATCTCGCGGGCCGACCCGTCACAAAACAGCTGCCCCAGCGTTTTTTCATGCCACGCGATCCCGTGTCGTTCCACCAGCGCCAGAAAATCCGCCGGCGTATACCGGCTTAGCGCCGATTTGGCGAAATGCCGGTTGCCCGAGATATAGGCATCGGCCTGCGTAAAAATATTGGTGAAATTGCACCGCCCCCCGCCCGAGATCAGTATCTTCTTTCCCGCCTTGTCCGCATGGTCAAGCACCAGCACGGTTTTTCCACGTTGCCCCGCAGTCATGGCGCACATCAGGCCGGCGGCTCCGGCGCCAAGGATCACCATGTCAAAACTCTCGAAATGTGTCACCAAAAGATCCCCGCGATTCCGGCGGTTATATGGCGTCCTTATACGTCGCGCAATCTTTGACCCACACGCGAAAAGGGCCGGTCATTACGACCGGCCCGATACCGTTTACTATTTCCGTTTGACCTAGTCGTTTTCAACGCCGCTTTCGGAGCCGCTTTCGGAACCGTTGCTGTCATTCGAACCGTTGTCGTTCGACATGCTGTCGCTGGTTTCGTTGGAATCGTTGCCTTCGTTGCCGCCTTCACCCGGCATACCGTTGCCAACCTGGTTCAACGAGTCGGTAACAGCGCCGGTGGCCGGATCGACGATCAGCTGGCGAACAACGCCGGCAGCCGATACAGCGTCGATGACATAGGCGCCGGCAGCGTTAACCGTTACGTTGGTGATGGTGAAGCCCTGCGCGGTCAGCTGGGTGTTGACCTGTGCAACAACCGGATCGTTTGCATAAGCGGCCGGAACGCCGGTTGTTGCAGCCGGAGCAGCAGGCGTGGCAGCGGGTGCGGCGGGCGTTGCCGGTGCAGTCTGTGCAAAGGCGGATACGCCAACGGCGGAAAGGATCAGGGCAGATACTACGGCGGTTGTGATGCGGGTCGTTTTCATTGTGGTAATCTCCAGTTTGGGTTTGTGTGGTCCACAGCGTTGTGCTGCGAATGAGATGTATCTGGACCACCCGGCACGGTTCCTGAATTGTGTTTTGGGTATAAACCCGCCGTCTAAACCAATAGTTATATGACCGGTTTACCATATAGACCGGGAAATGCCCTCGGGCAGGTTTGATTTTCTGCCCGTCATCGGGCGCCGGCACGCCGCGGACAAAAAAAGGGCCGGTCGCAATGACCGGCCCCGTTGCTGGCAGGCGAATCCGTTTAGTTGTCTGCACCGCTGTCGCCCGAACCGTTATCGTTCGAGCCACTGTCATTCGATCCACTGTCATTCGATCCACTATCCATGGATCCGGTGTCGGTCGAATTGCTATCGG
>CAZDLV010000015.1:0-20836 GCA_964506345.1 uncultured Rhodobacterales bacterium
CCGGCAGGGCGCGGGCGATAATCGCGATACCCTCGGGCGAGGCGGCAGCGGCGGGGGCCCCGGATTGCGGCGCACGCAACGCCACGCCGACGAACAGCCCGCCGATGCCGACATTGGCGGCCAGCGACAGCACCAGAACCACCTTGACCCAGCGGGCGCGCGGTTTCGGCGCGGTAATCGGTTGTTCGCTCATATTCTTATCCTTCCGACAGGAAAACGGTAATTTCATCGGTGTTTCCGAACCCGAGGTCGTTTAGCGGATCGCCACTGATGGCCGAAACAATTGTGCCCATCCCGGGCAGGGATTCAAGCGTATCCGTGCCGCCATAGCCAACGCCGACGCCGATAACCGCACAGGCCGCGACGGCAATTGCACCGGGAATGCCGCCCAGCGGCGCCAACAGCCGCGCCAGCCATCCGCGGGTCCGCGCCGGTGTGCGGGGCAGGGCGGGCGGTGCTTGTCTGGCAGCACTGACTGCGGCCGCATCGCCAAGGATATTTTCCATCAAACGGGTGGACATTTGCGGCGCATCCCGTTGCGCCCCTTCGAAGAAAACGTCCAGATCTATCTGGGTTTCCGGCGGGTTAGGCATGGTTTCCTCCTTTCATTCCTGCACCAGCCCCAGGGCCGGCCGGTGTTTCTGCAACTCGGCGGCCAGTGTCCGCCGCCCGCGCGACAGCAGGCTTTCCACCGCCTCGACGCTGGCATCCATGATGCTGGCGATTTCGGGGTTCGACAGCTCTTGCAGATGCCGCAGGCTTAGCGCCAGTTTCTGGCGGTCGGGCAGGCGGTCCATTGCCGCCTTCAGCGCCGTGCTTCGCGATGTCATCATCATCTTTTCCTCTACGTCCGGCGCATTATCGGCGGCCTCGGGGACCTGATCCAGACCGACGCCGCGCTTTTTGCGCAGGCGGTCCATGCACAGGTTGCTGGCGACGCGGTACAGCCATGTGGATATTTTCGCCTCGCCGGTGCGCCAGTCGGGGGCGATTTTCCATAAGCGCAGCATGGTTTCCTGTGTGACGTCCTCGGCCTCGGTCCGGTCTTTCAACATGCGGGTCGCCAGCGCCAGAATGCGCGGGGCATGACGCGCCATCAAGGCCCGCGCCGAGGCCTGATCGCCGTCGCCGTACAGCGCCAGCAGGGTCTCGTCATCGGTTTCGTTCATGGTGTCAAACGCCATCGTCATCCGTTCGGTATAGGCCGGTTGCGCCGGAAATGACAGGCCGCGCGTTACGCGGCCTGTCGTCGGTATCAGTTGCCGGCGGGGCGTTTTGCCATGCCGGCATCCCATTCCGCCTTGGTGACGGAGCCATCGCCGTTTGTGTCGAGCTTGTCGAACATCCGGCCGGATTTCGGCGGCGTTGCCTCGTCACGGTTCAACATGCCGTCGCCGTCGGCATCGGCGCGCGCGATCAGCTTGGCGATCCGTTCCTGCG
This sequence comes from uncultured Rhodobacterales bacterium, assembly GCA_964506345.1. Taxonomy (GTDB): domain Bacteria; phylum Pseudomonadota; class Alphaproteobacteria; order Rhodobacterales; family Rhodobacteraceae; genus NORP23. The sequence goes on from CAZDLV010000015.1 coordinate 1,441, forward strand.
GGGCCGGACGGTTCGCCATTGCCTCGCCACGTTTCAACAGTGCCGCCTTCAGCTCGTCTGCATCGATCGACCCGTCGGCGTTACTGTCGATCTTGTCGAAGTTTTCGGCAAACCGCCCTTTTGCCTCGTCCGGCGAAATCATGCCGTCGCCGTTGCTGTCGCCGCGCTGCATCAGGTTCGCAACCATCGCATCGACATTGTCGGCGTCCGGCACGGGGCGATCCTTGCCACCGCGGTGGGTTTTTGCGGCTGCCAACAACTCGTCAGCGTCCAGAAAACCGTCGCCGTTGGTGTCGGTTTTGGTGAATTGCGCGCTGCCGAACGCCTTGATTTCATCCAGCGTAATCGCCCCGTCGCTGTTCTGGTCCAGCGCACTGAACGACGGCAGTTTCGGCGGATGGTTGCCGGCCGATACGGCGCTGCCAAGGGCCAAACCGGTCAGCGTCACCGCGATTGCGAGGGCGGAAGTTACAGATTTTTTCATTTGTTCTTCTCCTGTGGTTGCTCGAGACATGCGTCTGCCTGTCTTCACAAATACAAACGCACGGGCCGCGGGTTTCCGTCGCGGAATTTCAGAATTTCCGGTTTTTTTGCCAAAATTCGCGACATCGCGCCGCAAGACAGCATGTCCTACTGTTTTCCGGCGGCAAATCCGCTAGGAATTCGGAATGAACAGGTTCCGACATACATCCGCAGACGATGCCGAACGTCTGCTGAAACCGGCATTGCTGCGCGGCTGGCGCTGCAAGTGTCCGGCATGCGGCAGTGGCCCGATGCTGCGCGATTATCTGACAGTGCGTGATACCTGTCCGGTGTGCGGCGAGGAACTGTTCCACCAGCGCGCCGACGACGGGCCTGCGTGGGCGACCATTCTGGTCACCGGCCATATCCTCGCACCGCTGATGCTGGTGGTGTTCGAGGTATTCCGCCCCGAAGGCTGGGTGATGGCACTGGGCTTTTCCATTGTGTTTCTGGTGCTGGCGCTGTTTTTGCTGCCGCGCCTGAAGGGCATGTTTGTGGCGGTGCAATGGGCCAAACGCATGTATGGCTTTGGCGACGAAAACGACGCGATCTCGCATCCTGCCGATAATTCCTGACGCCGCTACGATCCGCTGGACAAGTCGCGCGGCGCGCGGGATATTGGCGCGAATGTGGCGAGGGGTGTTTTCATGGACGAAGCAGAAAAACGACGGGTGATCCGCGACGCCGCGACCGTGATCCTGTTGCGGCGCAGGGGGGATCGCGATCAGGTTCTGATGGGACAACGCGGGGCAGGGGCGGCATTTATGCCCAACAAATTCGTTTTCCCCGGCGGCGCTGTCGATCCGCAGGATTACGCCGTCACCCCAGCCCGCCCGCTTGCCGGACCCGAGGCCGCCAGACTGGCCAAACGCGCCCCTGCCGGTGCGGGTATGGCTGCTGCAATGGCGGCTGTGCGCGAACTGTGGGAGGAAACCGGCCTGACGCTGGGCGTTCCGGCATCGACACCTGCTTCGATGTCCATCCCTGACGGCTGGCGCGGATTTTTTGCACAGGGATTGCGCCCGCGTGCCGATGCCTTCCGGTTTGTCTTTCGCGCCGTCACCCCGCCGGGGCGTCCGCGCCGGTTCGACGCGCGGTTCCTGATGGCCGATGCGACCGCACTGCACGGCTCCGATGACGACTTTTCCGATGCTTCGGATGAACTGTCGCACCTGCACTGGATTGATCTGGATGCCGCAAAATCGCTGGACCTGCCGTTCATCACCGGTGTGGTTATGGCCGAGGTTGTGGCCGTCCGCGCCGCCCCCGACCGCCCGCGTCCGACACCGTTTTTTCACCACGACGAAACCCGCTCGCATTTCAGCCTGCTTTAGGGGGATTTCCCCGTCGGGGGACTTGACTCCGGCCACCACGGGTGTAGAAGGCCACTTCCAGTTTTGGGCGAGATTGCCCGCACAGCAGACAAACGCGGGCCCCCCGCAAGGAGATGGACACATGGCGAAGCCAACAACTATCAAAATCCGCCTGAATTCCACCGCGGATACCGGTCATTTTTATGTGACCAAGAAAAACGCGCGCACGATGACCGAAAAAATGGTCAAAATGAAATACGATCCGGTGGTGCGCAAACACGTTGAATACAAAGAAGGCAAGATCAAGTAGGTCTACCCCTTTTCCGCAGACCAGAAGCCGCCGGTTTTTTCCGGCGGTTTTTTTGTGCGCAGTCCCGGAAAACGCTGCGGGCCGTGTAATCCATTAAACCGGATTTGTGGTTTTATTAACCATCGGTTCGGCGCCACAAAAAAGGCCGGCGCAACACGCCGGCCTTTTGTCTGTATCCTGGTTCGTCTAGTTGCGGTTGCCCATAAAACGCAACAGGAACAGGAACAGGTTGATGAAATCGAGGTACAGGCTCAGCGCCCCGAACACCGCCATCTTGCCGGCAATCGCTTCGCCGTTCGGCTGTGTGCGGACCTGCAAATACTGGTTCTTGATTTTCTGCGTGTCATAGGCGGTCAGCCCCGCGAAAATCAGCACACCCAGCGCCGAAACCGCAAACATGATCGCCGGGCTTTGCAGCCAGATATTGACGATCGAGGCGACAACCAGTCCGATAACGCCCATAATCAGGAAACTGCCCCACCCCGAGATATCCCGTTTGGTGGTATAGCCGTACAGGCTAAGCCCGGCAAAAGCGATCGCGGTGACAAAGAACGTCTGGGCGATCGAATATCCGGTATAGACAGCAAAGATCGAGCTGATCGACAGCCCCATCAGGGCCGCGAAAACGTAGAAGAACATCTGCGCGCCGGTTTGCGACATGCGGTTGACCGCCGCGCCCATGGTAAACACCATGATCAGCGGGGCAAACATGATCACATAGACCAGCGGTGCCGAGAACATCGACTGGATAACCGCCGGCGACAGGAACCGGGTGGCTTCGCCTGCCATGGCGGATTTCAGATCCATACCGATGAAATAGGAAACAATGCCGGTGACGATCAGGGCCACGGACATCAGGCCATAGACCTTGTTCATATGTGCCCGCAAACCCGCGTCGATTTCCGCCGAGCGGACTCCGGCACCAGCGCGGCGGACAGTATCAAATTCGGCCATCAGGACCCTCCATAAGTTGACCACTGCACAACATTTTTGCTGTGCGTTACCTGCAACATATTGGCACAGTTGCGTGTTTTTTCAAGGTATAAGGGTCACATTGGTGTGTGAATTTCTATTCCCGCGCCCGCAATATCCGCGCCGGCCGTGCCGCCAGTGGCCGCCACGCAAAGGCCAGTCCGGCCAGCAGGCTGGCCAGCGCCCCGCCCGACACGATCAGCACCGCCGAGGTCAGCGCAAAGCGGAACTCGATATCCATGACATTGGTCATCACCGCCCATCCGGCCAGCGCGCCGGTCCCGATGGCCACCAGACCCGCCGCGGCCCCCAGAATGGCCGAGCGCAGCGCGAAACTCGCCAGAATGCGCGCCCGCGTCGCGCCAAGGGTTTTCAGCAGCGCCGCCTCGTAGACCCGCTGCCGCTCGCCGGCGGCCGCCGCGCCGACCAGCACGACAAACCCTGTCAGCAAGGTCACAGCCGCCCCCCAGCGTATGGCCGCCGATATCCCGTCGAGAATTTTCTTTACCTTGTTGACCGCGTCGGCAATGCGAATGGCGGTAATATTGGGATAGGCATCGCCCAGCGCCTTTGTCATCGGCGCATCGGCTGCGGTATCGCCATAGACCGTGGCGATATAGGTGTGCGGTGCGGCCTGTAACGCCGCCGGATCGACGATCATGACGAAGTTGATGCCCATGCTGGAAAAATCGGTTTTGTGAAAGGCCACAATGGTGGCGGTCAGGTTGCGCCCCAGAATATTGACCGTCAGCGTATCGCCCAGCTTCAACCCCAGTTCGGCGGCGTCATGCGCGGAAAAACTCATCTGCGGCGCACCGGTATAGTTTTCCGGCCACCATTTTCCCGCCGTGACGCTGGCGCCCTCGGGCGGGGTGGCGGCATAGGTCACGCCGCGATCGCCCTCCAATACCCAGCTTTTTCCCAACGCCTCCTCGGCCTTCATGCCGTTGGCACCGGTGATAACCCCGCGCAGCATCGGCGCGGTCTGCACCCTGGTAACCCCGGGTGTGTTGGTGACAATGTCCTTGAACCCCTGAAACTGGTCCTTCTGGATATCGACGAAAAAATACGACGGCGCAACCGCCGGCAATTCCTCGTCTATGGCGCGGCGCATATTTGTATCTATCTGGCCGATTGTTGCCAGCACCGTCAGGCCCAGCCCCAGCGACAGGATCACCGGCCCCGCCTCGCCCCCCGGTCCGCCAATCGCCGCCAGCGCCAGCCGCAGCGCCGGTCGCCCGCGCCCCGCACGACCGCGCGCAATGCGCCGTGCCAGCCAGCGCGTCAGCAGCGCGGCAACATACAACGCCCCCAGCGCCACCAGCACCCCGCCCGCCGACCACAGCGTCAGTTTCGGCACCCCGGAAAACGCGGCAGCCGTGGCGATCAGCGCCGCCGACAGCACACCGACCAGCACGACAAAATACCAGCGCGGCATCCGGCGCGTGGTCGATGTCCCGTCGCGAAACAGGCTGGCGGCCCGGATATTGATCGCCCGCCCCAACGGCCAGACGGTAAAAATCAGCGCGGTCAGAATTCCGTATGTTCCCGCCTCGAACACCGGTTCGGGATACACGGCAAACCGCGCCGGCACCGGCAGCGAGTCACCGAACAGCGGTCCCAGCACAATTGGCAACCCCACCCCCAGCACCAGACCGATGGTGATCCCCAGAATCGCCAGAACCCCGATTTGCACCAGATAGACGGTAAATATCGTTGCGCTGCTGGCCCCCAGTGTTTTCAATGTGGCAATCACCGGTTTCTTGGCATCCAGATACGACCGCACCGCAGCCGAGACCCCGACACCGCCAACCGCCAGTCCGGCCAACCCGACAATCACCAGAAACGTCCCCATCCGCTCGACAAAACGGCTTAGCCCGGGGGTGGCATCGCGCGTGTCGCTCCAGCGCATACCGGTATCGGCCAGCGCGGTTTGCGCCGCCAGTTTCACGGCCGCCAGATCGCTGCGCGGCGGCAGTTTCAGGCGGTACTTGCCGGTAAACAGCGATCCCGGCGCCAGAATGCCGGCCGATTTCACCGCCTCCAGCGATACCAGAACGCGCGGTCCGAATGAAAACCCGCCGGTGGCACTGTCCGGTTCCCTGACCAGCACGCCGCGCAACTGGAAGTCGCGGGTGCCAAGGCGCAATATATCGCCGATCTTCAGGTTCAGGCGTTCCACCAGTGTTTGCGCCGCCACCATACCGGCCACGCCGTCGCGCACGGCCAGCGCCTCGGCCAGCGGTTGCGCGGGGGCAAGTGTCACCGCGCCATATAACGGATACTGCCCGTCCACACCTTTGGCCTGCACCAGCGCGCGCCGGCGGGTGCCGCCCCGTTCCAGCGTCACCATGGAACGGAAATCGACCACCTCCGATACGGATTGCGCCGTGTCCGCCATCCACGCCCGTTCGCCTGCGTCGGCAAAACGGTAGGTAAACTGGATCTCGGCGTCGCCCCCCAGCAGGGCGCCGGATTCGGCGGTCAACCCGCGTTCAATGGCGGTGCGCACCGAACCGACAGCGGCAATACCCGCCACGCCCAGCGCCAGACACAACAGAAAAATACGAAAGCCGGCCAGCCCGCCGCGCAGTTCGCGAAAGGCAATGCGTGTCGCGACGCTCATACCGCCAACACCCCGTCGTTCAGACGCAACACCCGGTCACAGCGGCCGGCCAGCGCCAGATCGTGCGTCACCAGAACCAGCGTCGCCCCGTGCCGGTCGCGCAGCCCGAACAACATGTCCATGATTGCCGCGCCGTTGGCGCTGTCCAGATTTCCGGTCGGTTCGTCCGCCAACAGAATATCGGGGCGCGGTGCGGCAGCACGGGCCAGCGCCACGCGCTGCTGCTCGCCGCCCGACATCTGCGCCGGATAATGATCCTTGCGCGCCCCCAGCCCGACGGCCTCCAGTTCCGCCGCCGCCTTGGCAAATGCCGCGCGGTCACCGGCCAGTTCCAGCGGGGTTGCGACATTTTCCAGCGCTGTCATGGTCGGGATCAAATGGAACGACTGGAACACCACACCCATATGGTTGCGCCGGAACCGCGCCAGCGCATCCTCGGACAGGGCGGTCAGATCGTTGCCCAGCACATTGACGGTGCCGCCGGTCGCCGATTCCAGCCCGCCCATGATCATCAGCAACGAGGATTTCCCCGAGCCGCTCGGCCCTACCAGCCCCAGCGTCTCGCCCTTCTGGACAGTCAGGGAAATACCGCGCAGAATGTCCACCGTTCCCGCGTTGCCGGAAAGGGTAAGACGGGCGTCGCTCAACTGGATTACAGGAGTTGTCATGAGGGTTTCGACCTTTGGTAAAATTCGCGCCGCAGCGGCCATCGTGTTCATAGCTATGCTTTCCCAGCACGCTATGCCAGCCACCGCGCAGGAAAAAATCACAATTGTGGCATTCGGCGATTCTCTGACACAGGGCTACGGGCTGGCTCCCGAAGACGGATTCGTCGCCCAACTGGAACGCTGGCTGCACGATAACGGCGCCCCTGACGTGACGCTGGTGAATGCGGGCGTCAGCGGCGACACCACGGCCGGCGGGCTGGCACGGATCGACTGGACACTGGCGGACACCGTCAACGGTGTGATCGTGGCACTTGGCGGCAACGACCTGCTGCGCGGCTTGCAGCCGGAAAACTCGCGCGCCAATCTTGACGGCATCCTTGGCGCGATACAGGCAAAGGGTATCCCCGCCATGCTGGTCGGCCTGCCGGCGCCGCTCAACTACGGTCCCGAATACAAATCCTCGTTTGAAACGATGTACCGTGACCTTGCCAAAAAATACGACACGGTGTTTTACCCGAACTTCCTGCAAGCGGTGACGCGCGGCAACGGGGCGGCGATGCAACTGGACATGTCGTTGCTGCAAGCCGACGCTACCCACCCGAATCCGCAAGGCGTCGCCCGCATCGTCGCCGACATGGGACCGCGCGTTCTGGACCTTGTCGCGCGCGCCCGTCAGTAGGCGCGCAGGATTTCCAGCGCCTCGGCATGCAACGCCGCACTGCCGGCCGCGACAATGCGCCCGCCGTTGTGCGCCGGACCGCCTTGCCAGTCGGTGACGATGCCACCGGCATTCTGCACCACGCCGATCGGTCCCTGCACATCGTAAGCGTTCAACCCGGCCTCGATCACCAGATCGATCTGCCCCATCGCCAGCAACGCATAGGCATAACAATCCAGTCCGTAGCGCGTCAGCCGCGCCCGTGCACTGACGGCCATGAAACCGGCGCGCTCGGCTGCGGTGCCGATTTCGGGAAAGGTCGAATATAAAATCGCCTGATCCAGCGGCCGGTGGCGGGTTTCCAGCGGCCGCACACCGCGCGTGGTTGTCAGGCAGGCCTGCCCGAACCCGCCAAAGAACCGCTCGCCGATGTAGGGCTGGTCAACGATCCCCAGCACCGGTCCGGCGCCCGCATCCAGCCCGATCAGCACCCCCCACGAAGTGCCGCCGGAAATAAACGCCCGTGTGCCGTCGATCGGGTCCAGCACCCACGTCAACCCCGTGGTGCCGTGCGTCCGCCCGAATTCCTCGCCGAATATGCCGTCATCGGGGCGCCTGTGTGCCAGCACCGCGCGCATGGCCAGTTCGGCCTCGCGGTCGGCGGCGGTCACGGGGTCAAAGGCGGCGGGGTCTTTGTTGTCGGCTTGCAACGGCGTGCGGAAATACGGCAGGATCACATCCCGCGCCGCATCGGCCAGCGCCTCGGCGGTGGCGCGGACCTCGGTTTGCAACTGCGGTGTCATATCCATAAAAAATCCCCGTGCGACCATGTGGTAACACGGGGATTTCACATCTTTGACGGCCCGTCAATCGTTGACGGCCAGCACTGCCTAGGCGGCGGTTTCGCTTAGCACACGCGCCAGGTCGAACAGGCGGCGGCGCTGCGGCTCGGGAATGGCGTAGTAGGAGCGCACCAGCTCCAGCGCTTCCTTGTCGGCCAGCAAATCGCCTTTCAGCTTGTCCTCGGACGTGGCTTTATGCACCATGTCGTCAGCGGCGGTATCGATGCCTTCGAAGAAGAAGCTGATCGCAACGTCGAGCGCGGCGGCAATATCCCACAGACGGGAGGCGCTGACACGGTTCATGCCGGTTTCGTATTTCTGGATCTGCTGGAATTTGATTCCGACGATCTCGCCAAGCTGCTGCTGGGTCATGCCCACCATCCAGCGGCGGTGGCGAATACGTTTGCCGACGTGTACATCTACTGGGTGTTTCATTTACAATACTCCGGTTGGTTTGTTCTGCTATTGGTATATTTATATGCAACATTCATGCCAACAAGTGGATTTCAGGCGATAAAACTATAAATATTTTATTGAAAGACTTTAACGCATTGAATATAAAGAAAAATAAATACGCATTCGCCGAACATTAATTCACAGGATTTTCGGGAAGGCCGGTTCGTGTCCCCGATTTCGCGAATTCCCGCAAGGTGCATTGCAAAGCGCGAATCTGCAACCGGCAGGGGTTTTGCAAAATGCAAAACCCCGTAGGTATTTTCGTTACCCTTCCAGCTTCTTCGCCTCGCGTTTGCGTTCGTGCGTATCAAGATGCCGCTTGCGCAGACGGATGTTTTTCGGCGTCACCTCGACCAGTTCGTCATTGTCGATATAGGCGATGGCCTCTTCCAGCGACATACGGGTCGGGGTGGTCAGCACCACGGCCTCGTCCTTGCCCGATGCGCGGACGTTGGAGTGTTTCTTGCCCTTGACCGGGTTGACCTCCAGATCGTTGCCACGCGAATGTTCACCGATGATCATGCCCTGATAGACCTTTTCCTGCACACCGATGAAGAACTTGCCACGGTCTTCCAGATTGAACAGGGCATAGGCGACGGATTCGCCGTTTTCCATGGAAATCAGAACACCGGCACGCCGGCCCTCGATCGCGCCTTTGTAAGGCGCCCATTCGTGGAAAATACGGTTGATAACGCCGGTGCCGCGCGTGTCGGTCAGGAATTGCCCGTGATAGCCGATCAGCCCGCGCGAGGGCACATGGGCCACGATGCGGGTCTTGCCGACGCCGCCCGGCCGCATTTCCACCAGCTCGCCCTTGCGCTGGGTCAGTTTCTCGATCACCGCGCCGGAATATTCGTCGTCCACGTCTACGGTGACTTCCTCGATCGGTTCGTGGCGCACACCGTCGATGTCGCGGAACAGCACCTGCGGGCGGGAAATCGACAGTTCGAACCCCTCGCGGCGCATGTTTTCGATCAGCACACCCATTTGCAGCTCGCCGCGGCCGGCAACCTCGAAGGCGTCGCCGCCGGGGGTGTCGTTGACGCGGATGGCGACGTTGGATTCGGCCTCTTTCAACAGGCGGTCGCGGATGACGCGGGATTGCACCTTGTCGCCGTCGCGTCCGGCCAGCGGCGAGGTGTTGATACCGAAGGTCACGGTGATGGTGGGCGGGTCGATCGGCTGTGCCGGAATCGCCTCGGTTACGTCCTTGTCGCACAGCGTGTCGGCCACGGTGGCGGTTTTCATGCCGGCGATGGCGACGATATCGCCGGCCTCGCCCACGTCGATTGCGGATTGTTCGAGGCCGCGATAGGCCAGAACCTTGGTGACGCGGAAATTCTCGATCAACGTGCCATCGCGGCTGATGGCCTTGATATTGTCGCCGGCCTTGACGGTGCCGGATTCAACGCGGCCGGTCAGCAGACGGCCAAGAAAGGCGTCGCCGCCGAGCGTGGTGGCCAGCATGCGGAACGGCTCGTTACGCTGCGCGATTTGTGCCGGGGCAGGGACGTGTTCGATGATCAGTTCCATCATCGCGTTCAGATCCTTGCGCGGCCCGTCCAGTTCCGCATCGGCCCAGCCGGATCGGCCCGAGGCATAAAGCACGGGGAAATCAAGCTGGTCGTCGTTGGCCCCGAGGTTGGCGAACATGTCGAAACATTCGTCCAGCGCACGGTCCGGCTCGGCGTCGTGTTTATCCACCTTGTTCAGCACCACGATCGGGCGCAGGCCCAGCGCCAGCGCCTTGGCGGTCACGAATTTGGTTTGCGGCATCGGGCCTTCGGCGGCGTCCACCAGCAGGATCACGCCGTCCACCATGGACAGGATGCGTTCCACCTCGCCGCCGAAATCGGCGTGGCCGGGGGTGTCGACGATATTGACGCGCACGCCGTTCCATTCAACCGAGGTGGCCTTGGCAAGAATGGTGATGCCGCGTTCCTGCTCCAGATCGTTGCTATCCATCGCCCGTTCCTGCTGTGCCTCGTTGTCACGATACAGGCCGGACTGTTTCAGAATCTCGTCTACCAGTGTGGTTTTACCGTGGTCGACGTGGGCGATGATTGCGACGTTACGCATATCCATGGGGTGGGTTCCTTCAAAAATACTTGCGGGGTTGCGCGTATCGGCAACCCCGTTTGATGTCCCCATAAGGGGCTTTGCGGAGTTTGGCAAGAACAGCCTGCGCGGCGCGGCGAAACAGGGACGCCGCGTCAGGGGTTTTCCCGCGCATGGCGGCATGTATAGGCTGGCACCATGAACAGATCGCTTTTTATCCTTATGGCCTCGGTGGCGCTGGTCGGGACCAACGGTTTGCTGATGTCGCCGGTGCTGACCGATATCGCGCGGGGCTTCGGCCAGAGCGCCGGTGTGACCGGGCGCGCGCTGGCGGCCTATAGCGCCGGAACGGCAATAACGGCCCTATGGCTGGGGCGCTCGCTGGACGGCTTCGGGCTGTCAAAGGCGCTGGCGCTGGCGATGCTGGTGGTCGGGCTGGCGCAGCTCGGTTCCGGCTTTGCCACGGGCTGGGTGACGCTGGCGCTGTTGCAGGGGCTGGCGGGGGCCGGTGCGGGGGTGGCCCTGCCGGCGGTTTACGGGATTACGGCGATGATTTCCCCCAAAGGGCAAGAGGCGCGGTTCATGTCGCGCGTCATTTTCGGCTGGTCGGTGGCGATGGTGGCCGCTGTGCCGCTGGGGGCGTTTCTGGCCGGTGCTTTCGGCTGGCGGCTGATGCTGGGGCTGACCGGCGGCGTCGCGCTGCTGGCGGCGGGGCTGAACTGGCTGTTGCTGCCGTCGAGCGGCAAGGCGGTGGCGCGCCTGCGCATGGGGCGGTTCCGGCCGCTGTTTCTGACGGGCGGATGGGTGCAATACGGGATTACGCTGTGTTTCATGGCGGCGTTTTACGGCACCTATGCCTATCTGGGCGATCACACCCGCGCGGCCTTCGGTATTTCGGCGGGGCAGGCGGGGCTGACGGCGCTGTTTTACGGGCTGGGCTTCGGTCTGGCGATGTTCGGCGCGCCGGTGGTGGACCGGATCGGGCGGGCGAAGGCGTTGCCGGTGGCATTGTCGATAACCTCGACCCTGCTGGCGGTTTTGTGGCTGGCGCCGGTTTTTCCGCTGTTTCTGGGGATGATTTTCCTCTGGGGGTTCATCAACCATTTTATCCTCAATATGATTGTCGTCGGGCTGAACGCGCTGGCACCGGACAATCGCGGCGCGGTGATGGGGTTATACAGCAGTGTCACCTACGCCGCCGCGACGCTGGGGATTCTGGTGATGGGCGGGGTTTACGAGGGCCCGGGCTTTGTCGCGGTTGCGCTGCTGGCGGCGGTGTCTAATGTGGTGGCCATGATTTTGGCGTTACGGAAATGAGGGGAAATTCCATGCGGGCAATGCGGTTGCACGAACTGGGCGCACCGATGGTGCTGGACGAGGTGGCGATGCCGGAACCGGCGGCGGGCGAGGTGCGGGTGCGGGTGCATACCTGCGGCATCAATTTCGGTGACACGCTGATCGTGCAGGGCAGGTATCAGGAAAAATTCGATCTGCCGTTCTCGCCGGGGATGGAGATTTGCGCCACGGTCGATGCGCTGGGCGAGGGGGTCGACAACCTGACCGTCGGGCAGCGGATTGCGTCATACAGCGGGGTCGGGGGGCTGAGCGAATACACCTGTGTTCCGGCGGCCACCTGTGTGCCGGTGCCGGACGCCATGCCGGATGTGGAGGTCGCGGCCTTTCTGGTCGCCTATGGCACCAGCCATGTGGCGCTGGACTACAAGGCGCGAATGCAGGCGGGGGAAACACTGCTGGTGCTGGGGGCCTCGGGCGGGGTCGGGCTGACAGCGGTGGAACTGGGCAAGATGATGGGGGCGACGGTGATTGCCTGCGCGCGCGGGGCCGAAAAACTGGCGATCTGCAAGGAGGCAGGGGCGGACCACCTGATCGACAGCGCCAGCGAGGATATCCGCGCGGTGGTGAAATCCCTTGGCGGGGCCGATGTGGTTTACGATCCCGTGGGCGGGGCGCAATTCAAAGCGGCGCTCAGGGCCTGCAACCCCGAGGCGCGGATGCTGCCGCTGGGCTTTGCCTCGGGCGAGATCCCGCAGATACCGGCGAATATCCTGCTGGTGAAAAATATCACCGTGATCGGCTATTACTGGGGCGGCTATGCGAAATTCAAACCGCAGGTGCTGACCGACAGTTTCGCGCAACTGTTCGAATGGTATGGCGAGGGACGGCTGAAACCGCATGTGTCGCACGTCCTGCCGCTGGCGCAGGCCAACGCGGCGCTGGCGCTGCTGGCACAGCGCAAATCGACCGGCAAGGTGGTGGTGCAGGTCGCTTAACGCGCGGCTTTCAACCCGCCCGCCGGCACAAAATGCCCGCGCCGCACCGCACCGGCCAGAAACAGCGTTGCGGCAAGCAGACAGAACACCACCGCCTGATAGCTCATCTCCGGCCCGAAGGCGCCGCCGGTCAACCAGTCCGGCCCGTCCAGCGTCGTCGCCAGCAACCCCGCCGGCAGGGACATCCCCGAGGTATCGGCGCTGAAAATCCCCGACTGCGTGAAATTCCAGGCAAAATGGATACCGATCGGCAGCCACAGCGTGCCGGTATACAAATAGGCGGCCCCCAGCAGAATCCCCGCCTCGATGGCGATCATCACCGCCGACAACGCCGTGGCGTCGGGATTGCCCAGATGGACCGCGCCGAACACCGCACCCGAAACCGCCAGCGCCGCGACCGTGCCGAACCGCTGGTTCAGAATACGGAACAGCACGCCGCGAAACAGCAGTTCCTCCATCACCGCCGCACCCAGCGCCATACCGGCCGCGGGCCACATTGCCGACAACGGATTGACCGCATCCACCGATGCTTCGCCAAACAGGAATATCATGCCGACGGTCGCGCTTTGCAACGCTGCCCCGACCAGCAATCCCAGCCCGATGTCGCGCAGCAGGTGGCGCGTCGACACCTCGGACAGCCGGCGTCGTTCCAGCGCGCGAAACAGCAAATAATACACCAGCAGCGAAACCGCGCTCTGCCCGATGGCCGGCGTCATGTCAAACATTGCCCGTTCGGGATCTCCCTCGCCAAACAGATAGACATACAGGATTACCACCAGACCGGCGGCTATCGTAATGCCCGAAAATCCCAGTAGAATACGGGCAAGGAAATTTGTAAAAATTTTGCGGGAAAGGCTGGCCATGTCAGGTTCCTCAGGGAATTTCGCACATATTTCGCCTGCCTGCCCGACCTGTCAAGCCCCCGGCGGGGCCGTGTAGGCCTGCCGCACCATCTGCGCCAGAACCTGTGCCAGATCCTGTTGCGGACCTTTGGCAATATACAGGTTGATGTTGAATTCCGGCAGGTCGGGCAAGGCCCCGTTATGCGGAATTTCCTCCAGATGATGCTCGGCCGTTCCCTCCAGCGCCGCATGAATGGCCAGATCGGCGGAAACCGACGCCTCCACCGTGCGGGTGGAATCCGATTCAACCGCCATTTCCCACGCAATACCGGCCTGATCCAGCGCCCGCTGCGCATTGGCACGGATCATGCAATCGTAGTTGAACGCCAGCCGCACCGGTCGCGCCCGCCAGATGCTGCCGCCCTCGGCCCCGACCCAGACGGTTCTCGAGGCCAGCAAAGTCTCGCCGCCGCCGTCCAGTCCGGTTTCCGTCGTCAGAATCAAATCGACCTCGCCGCGCGCCAGTTGCCGTTTCAACCGCGCCGTCAGCGATGAAATCAGGTGAACCTTGACACGCGGGTATTCGGCCGCAAAATGTTTCAACACCGTCGGCACATGCGGATACACAATATCCGACGGCACCCCGAAGGTGATTTCCCCCTCGAAGGCCTGATTGGTCATCCGCCCCCAGACCTCGTCGTTCAACGCCAGAATTCGCCGCCCGTATCCCAGCATCTGTTCCCCCTGCGCCGTCAGCGCAACCCCGCGTCCGGCCCGTTCCAGCAACGGCTGCGCCAGCGCCTCCTCCAGCCGCTTGACCTGCATGGAAACGGCGGATTGCGTCAGGTGCAACTGACCGGCAGCGCGGGTAACACCACCGGTTTCGGCCACGGTCACAAAGGCGCGCAGGGCGGTCATGTCGAGGTTGCGTATCATATCAATATCCGTGATGTGTTAATTCAAAAACATTCGTTTTTATTATTAATCACACTCTGTCATATAAATCAACATCCCTGATGGGAAACACGAAACAGATCATCAAACCTAATGGAGGGCATTATGCACACCGTCGCACTCACCGCACAGACATCCGCATTCGCAACGCGCGGATTTTCTTTCACTGCCGTCCTTGCCCGCCTTGGCGCCGCACTGGAAACCGCCCGCCAGCGCCGGGCGCTCGCCAATCTGGACGCGCATGTTCTGGCCGATCTCGGACTGACCCGCGCCGAGGCCGAGTCCGAGGCCGCAAAACCCTTCTGGGCCTGATCCTGTATCGGGGTTCCCCGCCATCGCGGCGGGGGATCACGCCAGCACCGGCTCCAGAAATCTGTCAGTGACAGCCCAGACTTCCTGCTGTATTTCCGGCGTCTCCATCCACAATTCGTGATGCCCGGCGGCCAGAACATCCAGCCGCGCACCGGGCAGGGTTGCGGCCCGCGCCTTGACCGCTTCGGGCAAAACCACGCTTTCCCGCGACCCCAGAAACACCTGCACCGGAATGGCGGGAACCGCCGCATCCTGCAACCGCACGATCTCGCGCGCCGCCTCGCGCGCCCAATGCACGGTCGCCCCGGCCAGTCCCAGCGCCGGATAGGCCCGCAACTGCGCCCCCATGCGGGCGTATTGCACCGGATTTCCGGTCAACACATTGCCGTTGAAGGCCTGCGTATGCACATAAAAACTGTCGCTGCTGCCGGGGACCAGCGCACGATCCAAACCGAAAGGTTTGCCAAATATATCAACCGCATCCAGCAAGAAACGAAAGTTGCCGACATAGGGCAATCCCCACATCGGCGCGGAAAACACCGCCGCCGCCACATCCAGCCCCTCGCTTAGCGCACGCAGGGCAATCGCCCCGCCCATCGAATGGGAAAACAGCAGCCGCGGCCCCTGCAATGCCGCCACCTGCGGCAGCGCCAGGGCCGCTTCGATATCGATCTGGTAATCGGTGAACGCCGCAACATACCCGCGTTTCAGCGGCGCCGGATCGCGGTCCGACAACCCCTGTCCGCGCCAGTCGATGACCACAACCGCCAGACCGCGTTGCAACAACTGTGTCACCACATGGCCATAGCGTTCGACATATTCCGTGCGTCCGGGAAAAACCAGCGCCACGCCACGCCCGTCACCGGACCAGATCGCAACACGGATGCGCACCCCGTCGCGCGTTGTGACAAACACCGCTTCACCCCCGTCGGGAACCCCGTCGAGGTCGGTATACAGCGGCGCCGTTTCCATCAGGCCAGCAACGCGCCAAGCTTCATCGCCATGCCCATGTCGCCGTCGATTTTCAGCTTGCCGGTCATAAACGCCGATGTCGGGTTCAGATCACCCGACAGCAGCGATTCGAACACGTCGGAATCCGCCGTCAACGTGCAGTCCGCCTCGCTATCGTCGATCGAGGCACCGTTCTCGTCGATCCGCACCGCACCGACCCCGTCGATGGCAAATTTGACCGAGCCGTCAAACGACCCGCTGATCTTGTCGTTAAGGGCTTCGACGGCTTTGTCCAGGACTTCGTTCATGTGCATTTCTCCGTGATTGCTACGTTGACCCGAGGGTTGTGTTGACCCGAAGGTAAGGAGCAGCCCCGCAAAAATAAAGACCCGTTGAACATGTCGTGACGTCAGTTGTATTCCTGCATCATCTGTTGCAATCTTTGCAACGGGCATCGGCACGAAGGGACCGGCGGGCATGGAAACACGAATACGCGCGGTAATCCTCGCCGCCTTCCTGGCCTCCGGCGCATGGTCCGCGCAGGCCGACTCGGTCGAGGATCCGGCAAGCCACCTCGACTCCCTCTATCGCGACCTGCAAGAGGCCGACCCCGAGGACGTGCAGGGGATCGAATCCGAAATCGCGCAAATCGAATCGCATTCCGGCTCGGTGGCGATGGATTACCTGCTGGCGCGCGGCGAACAGGCGCTGAACGACGGTGACACCGTCACTGCGATCGAACATTTTACCGCCCTGATCGAGCTCGCCCCCGATTTCGCCGAAGGCTGGAGCGCCCGCTCCACCGCCTATTTCATGCAGGGCGAATACGGTCTGGCCATTGCCGACATCCGCCAGACACTGATCCTCAACCCGCGCCACTTCGGTGTGCTGGCCGGTCTCGGTGTCATCCTCGAAGACATGGACAACCCCGCCGGCGCCTTGCAGGCCTATCGCGCGGCGCAGGCCATCAACCCTTATCTCGATCCGGTAAACGCC
Organism: uncultured Rhodobacterales bacterium; assembly: GCA_964506345.1. GTDB lineage: Bacteria > Pseudomonadota > Alphaproteobacteria > Rhodobacterales > Rhodobacteraceae > NORP23. The sequence continues at coordinate 18,212 of CAZDLV010000015.1, forward strand.
GCGATAGCCCGCCTTGAAAAAACCGCCAACGGGGTGGAACTGTAGGAACGCCGATGCCGTCCAATATTATCGCCGTTCTTGGCCCGACCAACACCGGCAAGACCCACTATGCCATCGAACGCATGCTGGCACACCGCACGGGCGTGATCGGCCTGCCGCTGCGATTGCTTGCGCGCGAGGTTTACGACCGTATCGTCGCCTTGCGCGGCCCGTCCGTGGTGGCGCTGGTTACGGGCGAGGAACGCATCGTCCCGAGCCGCGCCAGATACTGGGTCTGTACGGTGGAGGCAATGCCGACAGACATGGGGGCCGACTTCCTCGCCGTCGATGAAATCCAGCTCTGCGGTGATCCGGACCGGGGCTATATTTTCACCGACCGGTTGCTGAACGCGCGCGGGTTGTCGGAAACCCTGTTTCTCGGTTCCGACGTGATGCGCGCCCGCATTGCCGCGCTGGTGCCCGGGGCGCGGTTTATCCGGCGCGAACGGCTGTCGAAACTGAGCTACGCGGGCGAAAAGAAAATCAGCCGGATGCCGCCGCGCTCGGCCATTGTCGCGTTTTCGGTCGACAGTGTTTACGGCATTGCCGAGCTGCTGCGCCGGCAGAAGGGCGGGGCGGCGGTGGTGATGGGGGCGCTCAGCCCGCGCACGCGCAACGCGCAGGTGGCGATGTACCAGAACGGCGATGTCGATTATCTGGTGGCAACGGACGCCATCGGCATGGGGTTGAACCTCGATATCACCCATGTGGCGCTGGCGGGGACCTCGAAATTCGACGGGCGGCGGCACCGTTATCTGATGCCGAACGAACTGGCGCAGATTGCCGGACGGGCAGGGCGGTTCACCACGGACGGCACTTTCGGTGTGACCGGCGAGGCTTCGCCGCTGGAACCGGAATGGGTGGAGGCGATCGAGGAACACCGCTTCGCCCCGATCCGCAAGTTGCAGTGGCGCGCCGGCCGGCTGGAGTTCGCGACGCCGGATTCGCTGGTCCGCTCGCTGGAGGTTCCACCGGATCGCGACGATCTGGTGCGCGCGCGCCAGGCTGACGACCTGACAACCCTGAAAACCCTGTGGACCCTGCCGGAAATACGCGACGCCGTAACCTCGCCCGCCGGTGTGCGCCTGTTGTGGCAGGTGTGCCAAACACCGGATTTCCGCAAGGTGTCGCCGGCGGAACACGCGGCGCTGATGCAGCGGATATTCGGCTTCCTGCACGGCAAAACCGGTCGCATACCGCCGGATTACCTCGCGGCGCGGATAAAAAGCATAGATAATTGCACCGGCGACATAGATACGCTGTCAAAACGACTAGCCTTTATCCGTACTTGGACCTATGTTGCCCAGCGAAAAGACTGGGTTGACGACGCGCCGCACTGGCGTGGCGAAACCCGTGCAGTAGAGGATCGTCTTTCGGATGCGCTGCATCTGGCCCTGACACAACGATTTGTCGACCGGCGCACCAGCGTTTTGCTGCGCCGGTTGAAACAGAAGGAGGCCCTTGTGGCGGAAGTGAACGAAAACGGTGAAGTAACGGTCGAAGGCCAGTTTGCGGGCAAGCTGGCGGGGTTCCGTTTCCAGCTGGACAAGGCCGCAAGCGGCGAAGAGGCCAGAACCCTGAAAACCGCGGCCCTTGCCGCGCTCCAGCCGGTATTCAACCTGCGTTCGGACAAATTCTACAACGCGCCCGATACCGAAATGGACATCACCGAACAGGGTGGCCTGATGTGGGGCGAATATGCGGTCGGCAAACTGGTTGCGGGCGCCGATGCCCTCACCCCGCAGATCGAACCGTTTGTGGACGACGAAGCCGGCGTTGATGTCGCCGAAAAGGTTCGCCGCCGTCTGGGCCATTTCGTTGAACGCCGCATCGCCGCCCAGTTCGAGCCGCTGCTGGCGCTCCGCGACGACGAAACCCTGACCGGCCTTGCCAAGGGTGTCGCCTTCCGTCTGGTCGAGGCAATGGGGATCATTCCGCGCGCACAAATCGCCAATGACATCAAGGAACTGGATCAGGAACAACGGGGCCTGTTGCGCAAACACGGTGTGCGTTTCGGCCAGTTCACCATTTTCCAGCAACCGATGCTGAAACCGGCGCCCACGCGCCTGCGTCTGGTGTTGTGGTCGTTGTCTGCCGGCCTTGCCGAATTCCCCGAAGCCCCGCCCCCCGGTCTGGTGACGGTTCCGGCACTCAAGGACGCGCCGGACGGCTACTATGCCCGCGCCGGCTACCGTCTGGCCGGCGATCGCGCCATCCGTATCGACATGCTGGAACGTCTTGCCGACATGATCCGCACACAGGACAGCCGCGCGGGGTTCGAGGCAAACCCCGACATGCTGTCGATCACCGGTCTGACGCTGGAACAATTCGCCAACCTGATGCAGGGTCTCGGCTACAAGGCCGAGCGCGGCGAACGGCCCAAGGTCAAGCCCGCACCGGAAAAACCGCAAGAGTCCGCAGCCGAATCCTCCGCAGCCGAAGCCCCCGAATCCGTCGAACCGGCGGGCGAGAAACCGGCGGGCGATCCCCCCGCAGCCGATGAACCGGCCGCAGCCGATGAACCGGCCGCCGTTGAACCCGCAACCGAAACCCCTGCAACCGATGAACCGGCTGCCGATGAACCGG
>CAZDLV010000016.1:0-20585 GCA_964506345.1 uncultured Rhodobacterales bacterium
TGGTCTCGGCGACCATTTTCCATTCTTCCTTGGTGTCGCCGCTGTCCAGAAACACATCTATGTGCGGGATGACGTTGAAGGCGATCTGCTTGGTGAAAACTTTCGCGGCGACCTCCTGTCCCGGCACATACATGCCCTTGGTCTGCATCCACAACTCGTCCATTGCATCCTTGCCGCCGCCGGAAACCGACTGGTATGTGGAAACAACAACCCGTTTGATCGTTGCGCGGTCGTGCAGCGGTTTCAGGGCCACAACCATCTGCGCGGTTGAACAGTTCGGGTTGGCGATGATGTTTTTCTGTGCGTAGCCTTCGATATCGTCGGGGTTTACCTCGGGCACGATAAGCGGCACCTGCGGGTCATAGCGATAGAGCGACGAATTGTCGATCACCACGCAACCGGCCTTGGCTGCGACGGGGGCGTATTTGGCCGTGGCTTCGGACCCGACAGCGAACAGGGCAATGTCCCAGCCGGTGAAATCGAAGGTGTCGAGGTCGTCTGTCTTGAGGGTTCGTTCGCCAAAGCTGACTTCGGTGCCGAGCGAACGGCGGCTGGCCAGCACGGCGATTTCATCGACCGGAAACTTGCGTTCATCCAGAATGTTCAGCATCTCACGGCCCACATTGCCAGTGGCGCCGACAACAACGATACGATAACCCACGGTTTTTCTCCTGAAATGAGGGATAAGCGGGGGATATCTAGCCTGTTCGCGCGACATTGGAAAGTGGCATAATTGATCCACCACATGTGCGGATGCCCGAAACCTGATAGACTTGTAAAAAAACGGGGGGTTGCGAGCGGACAGAAAATTACCAAACGGAGGAAATAATGTTTACATACATCCAGAAAATTCTATTGATTTCAATTCTTTTCGTTCCATTTTACGGGGTGCCGGCGCAAGCGGCGCCTCAGCGAATAGATTGTCCTGCGGGTCAGGTGCAAACCCGAATCGTTACACCGTTGCCGGCGGGATGGTGGGAGACACCACAGATCGGCAATGTCGCGAATACCAAAATTGCCGATATTGGCGGCAAGCCGACGCTGATGTGCGGCTATAATGCCTTCGGTACTGTTGTGTATACGATGAAAGAGGCCCCGGCCGGCACAGAATGTGTTGCGGAGTCGAACGGATTTACCTGTACGCCAACGACACCGGCGGCGGGGCTGATTCCGGTGATCCCCGGTCTGATACAGCCATTGGCACCCGCGCCGGTAACCTACAAGACCGGCCCGGTTTCGTTGCGCCAAACATGGAGTGTGGATCTTGATACCGGCACAACCGGCAGCGGCGCCGGCGTGGACATCTGGTTCGAGGCGGTAACCGCAGCCGAGCGGTATCTGGTGCCGCGCAACGGGGCCAGCATGGCAATTGCGGGAAACCGGTCGATAAATCTGGCGGGCTGTAAGGCTATAGCCGGATACACACGCGCGCGGTTGCCCGTCGCGTTGTTCCGCACCGGCCTGTATGTCTGTGTGAGAACCAACGAGGGGCGCTATTCGCAGTTTCGTGTAAACAGCGCCGCCGGACCAAGCCCGGCCACGATGGAGATCGGCTTTACTACCTGGGCCAACTGATATCAGGGCGGCGGCCGGACGGGACGTCCCGTTCGGCCCTCACCGCGATGTGAAGGAGATGTGATGCGACGGCACGGAAATAGGCGGTAGGGTTCGCCATGAAAAAATCCAGATACCTTCCGCTCGCCGTTTTTCTTGCTGTCGCGCCGGTTGCGCAAGCTGACGAGGTGCGGGTGGTTGCGGCCACCGCAACCGCCGGTTCGGGCGGATGGCGGTTTGATGTCACGTTGCGTCATGATGATACCGGATGGGAAAATTATGCCGACGGTTGGGGGGTTTACACGCTGGACGGGGTCGCGCTGGGCTATCGCGTTCTTGTCCACCCGCATGTGGATGAACAACCGTTTACCCGCAGTTTGTCAGGCGTAATAATTCCGGCGGGCACCCGACAGGTCATTATCCGCCCGCATGACCTTGTCCACGGAAACGGGCCGGATTTTGTGCTGGACATTCCCTGACGCAGGTAAAACACACCGGAATTGTTGCGCTAATGTGAACGGCAGTTTACCGGCGCCTGTGATATTACGGTGGCATCAACCCGCCGGAGATTCGCTTGAAAACCCTGATTGCCCTTATCGTTGTTCTGTTTAGCGCGCTGCCGGCATTGGCGGACGAAGCCGATGTTGAAATGGTTTCGGCGCGCCAGATCGACGGGTTGTGGCAATTCGACGTGACCGCGACCCACCCCGACACCGGCGCGGACCATATGCTGAACAGTATCGGCGTGTTTACCCTGGACGGCAAAGAATTGGCCCAGATTGATGTGAAACGGCCCAGCGTCGGGTCCGCAACCGTGACCTATCGCATACCGGATGTTCTGATTCCAAAGGGTTTGGGGCGGGTAATCATTCTGGCGCAATGCAGCGTGGATGGTTGGGCGCACAGCGGAATCGCCATCGACCTTCGCTGAAAAATACCGGGAGAATTATTTGGTCGGAGTGAGAGGATTCGAACCTCCGACCCCCTGCTCCCGAAGCAGGTGCGCTACCAGGCTGCGCTACACTCCGAACCGTGCCAAGCCGATTACACCCTGCGCCGGCGATTGGCAAGCGCCTGTGCCGGAATTTTCCGGGGAAAAAAAGCGCAGGGTGCGGATGACGTTATTTAATGCCGTTGGCGACCTGAAGTTCGCGCAAATATACGATAATCCAGCGAACCTTTGCCTCGGTGATTCCCTCGACGGGGGGCATGTCGCCGTAGCGCCAGTGGTGGGAACGAACACCGTTGAACGGTGCCGCCATGATGGATTCGTCCGGGTGATGTTCGGGGCGGTACAGGTTGTGAACCAGCGGCGGTCCGGAATCGGTGCCGGCGGCATTAATGCCGTGGCAGGCGGAACAGTTTTCGTTAAAGGCGACCTCGCCGCTGCGGGCGATTTGCGAGAATTGCGGAACGACGATTTGATCCGCCGGTTTGGCTGGTGCTGCATCCTCGGCACCGTGCATCGACGAAACAACGGGAACCGCCGGTGCGCCTTCGCGCGGGGTGGCAAAATACAGAACGCCGCCAACGACGGCCGCAGCCGCAATAACGCCGCCAGCTACCAATTTTATATTCATTTCTCGCTCCGTAACCTGTTTTGCTGTCTCGCGAATCCTGATACGGATTCCAGCAGGGGTAAAGTCAACAACAGGTTTGCATTTTACGCCGCATTCCTGCAACCACATCGAACGATATGGCTATTGGCGAAGCCCCGCAAGGCCCCGCCTGTTGCATATGTTAAACGCCGGCATCCAGTGCCGCCACAATCGCGTCGCCCATTTCCGAGGTCGAGACGGGCGAACCGCCTTCGGCACCCAGCAGGTCGCCGGTGCGCAGACCGTCGGCCAGAACCTTTTCCACAGCGTTTTCCAGCCGCGCCGCCTCGTCGCCCTGATCGAAGGAATAGCGCAGCGCCATGGCAAACGACAGGATCGAGGCGATGGGGTTCGCCTTGCCCTGACCGGCAATATCGGGGGCCGAGCCATGCACCGGCTCGTACATCGCCTTGGGCCGACCGTTTTCCATCGGCAAACCGAGGCTGGCCGAGGGCAACATGCCAAGGCTGCCGGTCAGCATCGCGGCGCAATCGGACAGGATGTCCCCGAACAGGTTGTCGGTCACGATCACGTCGAACTGTTTCGGGGCGCGCACCAGCTGCATGGCGCAGTTGTCGGCATACATGTGGTCCAGTTGCACATCGGGGTATTCGTTTTCATGCACCCAGGTGACTTCTTCGCGCCACAGGATGCCGCTTTCCATCACGTTGGCCTTTTCGACCGACATCACACGGTTGTCGCGTTTGCGGGCCAGCTCGAAAGCCGAACGGGCGACGCGGCGAATCTCGCTGGTGGTGTAGCGCTGGGTGTTGATGCCTTCGCGCTCGCCGTTTTCCAGATCGAAAATCCCGCGCGGCTCGCCGAAATAGGAACCCGAGGTCAGCTCGCGCACGATCATGATGTCCAGACCGGCAACGATGTCCTTTTTCAACGATGAAAAATCCGCCAGCGCATCGAAGCACTGTGCCGGACGCAGGTTGGCGAACAGGTCCATTTCCTTGCGCAGGCGCAGCAGGCCGCGCTCGGGCTTCACGCTGAAATCCAGTTCGTCGTATTTCGGACCGCCCACGGCCCCGAGCAGAACCGCATCCACTTCCTGCGCCAGTGCCATGGTTTCGTCGGTCAGCGGCGTGCCGTGTTTGTCATAGGCAGCACCCCCGACCAGATCCTCGGTAATGTCGAAGGCAATGCCGCGTTTGGCGCCGAACCAGTCGATGACTTTCTTGACCTCGTCCATTGCCTCGGGGCCGATGCCGTCACCGGCCAGAATAAGAAGGGAAGGGTTACCCATGTGCATGTCCTCTCGTAATACAATTCCCGTTTCGCGTATCGCGTCGCTGCCGGATGGTCAAGCGTCCACCAGATTTCCCAGACCTTCGGCCAGCAGGTCGAACACCCGCCGGATACGGGGATTGCTGCGCAGGGCCTCGGGTGCGGTCAGCCAAACGGGCAGCACCGGAAGCGGCAATTCCGGCATGATCTGCACCATTTCGGGGTCGGCCTGCCCTATCCGTTCCTGCGTAAACCCGATACCGCAGCCGGCCCGCACAAGTTGCCAGTGCACCGCTTGCTGGTCGCAGCGGACCTTGAAGAAATGCTTATCGATCCGCATCCCCAGCCCCTGCATTCCCGCGACAATCGCCGGATCGTCATTGTAGCCGACAAAGTCGTGCGTCCGGATATCCCGCACCGAGGTCGGCAACCCCTTGCGCGCCACATAGGATCGTGTGGCGAACATGCCGATTTTCATGCCGCCCAGATGCCTTGCGATCAGGTCCAGTTGTGTTGGCCGATACATGCGCACCGCGATGTCGGATTCACGGAACAGCAGATTTTTCGTTTCATTCGATGGCAGGATTTCCAGTTCGATGAACGGTTCCTTTTGCCGGATATCCGCCAGAATTCCGGGCAACAGATGGTGCGCGACAATATCGCTGGCTGTGATCCGCACGATACCGGCGGGGGTGTTGTTCCGTCCCTCGGCCAGCAGGGACAATCGCGCTGCGGCCTCTCCCATTGCCTGCGCTGCGGGGAGCAGGGCCTGACCCGCGTCGCTCAGCTCCAGCCCGCGTTTCCGGCGGGTGAACAGTTCTATCCCCAGCGCCGCCTCTGCCGCGCGCACGTGGCGCCCCATCGTTGGCTGGCTGACCCCGACAGCCCGCGCCGCCGCCGAGAGCGAGCCATGCTCCGCCACCGCCAGAAAGGCTTGTATCAGGGTCCAGTCGAGGTTCTCTATCATTCATAATTGAATAGCATACCTGCATATTTCCGCAAGTTACATGCAGTAGTGAATGTCATACCTTTGCTTCGACAAAGGAGAGACCCATGACCAAAACCGCCCTGATCCTCGGTGCCAATGGCCGTTTCGGCCGTGCCGCCATGACAGCTTTTACCGACGCCGGTTGGCAAACCACCGCCCTTGTGCGCCCCGGCAAGGCGCAGGGGCGGCCGAATGTGGTCGAGGCCGATGCCTCGGATGCCTCCGCCCTTGTCAGGGTGGCCAAGGGGTTTGATGTGATCGTCAACGCCCTGAACCCGCCCTACGACAAATGGGCGAAGCTGTTGCCGCCGATCACGGAAGCGACCATTGCCGCCGCCCGTGCCAGCGGCGCGACATTGCTGGTGCCGGGGAATGTTTATCCCTACGGTAAAAATATGCCAGAGGTGTTGAGTGCTGGCACTCCGCAGATTGCGCGCGACGGCAAGGGCCGGTTACGGGTCGAGATGGAAAATGCCCTGCGCGCCGCCTCCGACATCCGGGTCATAATCCTGCGTGGCGGGGACTATATCGAGAGGCGGAAAACCGGCAACTGGTTCGACTCGATGATCATGAACAAGGTTGACAAGGGGGTCGTTACCTACCCCGGCCCGCTTGATGTGGTGCATGCGTGGGCCTATCTGCCCGATATGGCCCGCGCTGCGGTCGGGCTGTGTGAAATCCGCAAGACCCTGCCGCGCTTTGCCGATATTCCCTACGGCGGGTATGCCCTGACCGGCGCCGGATTGGTTGCCGCCGCCGAACGGGCGGTGGGCCGGCCGCTGAAGGTCAAACGGACGCCGTGGGGTATGTTGGCGTTTCTTGGTGTTTTTGTGCCGCTCCTGCGCGAGGTTGTCGCCATGCGCTACCTTTGGAACCGGCCGCACCGGCTGGACAATGCGACGCTGGAGGCCCTGTTGCCGACGTTCGCGCCAACCCCGCCGGACCAGGCAATCAAGGATTCGTTAGGGCGGTGACCCATAAACCCCGCGCCGGCTTGACGGCGGGTTGCCGGACCTGCAAGCTGGGCCCGGGGGAAACATGCGCCACACCGAAGGCCACAGAATATATGCAATCGGGGATATCCACGGCTGCCGCGCCGAACTGGAGGCGTTGCAACAAGCGATCCGTGACGATTTGCGACGCTACCCCCACCCGGATCCGGTCATTGTCTACCTTGGCGATTTTATCGATCGCGGCCCCGACAGTTGCGGCGTTATCGACAATCTTGTACACGAGCGCGCCGCGCCGTATCGCACCCGTTTCCTGTGTGGCAATCACGACGAACTGTTGCTGCAATATTACCGGAACCCGCTGACCCTTGTTCGGCCAAAAGATCCGAGGCCGAATAAAATCCATTGGCTTCACAAGGCAGGGGGCGGCATCGAGACCCTGCGTTCCTATGGCATAGAGGGCGCCACCGCCCTGAACCCCGAGGCATCCCATGCGGCGTTCAGGGCGGCGCTACCTGCCGCGCATCTGCAATTTTTCGAGATGCTGGAACGCGCGGTTCGTATCGGCAGTTATCTTTTTGTCCATGCGGGCATCCGCCCCGGTATTCCGTTGGCAGAACAGGATGATGATGACCTGATATGGATACGCGAACCGTTTCTGTCCTATCGTGGCGATCACGGGTTTACGGTGGTTCACGGACACACACCGACCGATACGGTTGAAAATCACGGAAACCATATCGGCGTTGATACCGGTGCGGTGTTTGGTGGCCCGTTATCGTGTGTCGTGCTGGAAAACGACCGCCAGAAAACCCTGACGGTCAGGGGGCGTGCGCTTTGTCCGCTTATCCTCTGATATTGCTGTGGCGCGGCGTGAATATCAGCCGCCGCCGATCAGGATGCCCGCCCCCAGCACCAGCGAGCCGCCCAGAACCACCTGGAATATCGCGCGGCTGAACGGGGTTTCCATGAATTTTTTCTGGATCCATGCAATGGCCCACAGTTCGAAAAACACCACGATAAATGCGATGGTGGTGGCCGTCCAGAAATCGGTGATCAGGTAGGGCAAGGCGTGCCCGAGGCCACCGAGCAGCGTCATGACACCCGATGCGATACCGCGTTTGATTGGCGAACCGCGCCCCGAGATCACACCGTCGTCATGGGCGGCCTCGGTGAATCCCATCGAAATGCCGGCGCCGACCGATGCTGCCAGACCAACCTGAAACGTCGTCCACGGATCTTGCGTGGCAAAAGCGGTGGCAAAAATCGGTGCCAGTGTCGAAACCGATCCGTCCATCAGACCGGCAAGGCCCGGTTGCACCCATGTCAGGATAAACTGGCGATGTGCGGCAGATTTTTCTTGCGCCCCTTCGCCGTCTTGCAAGCCCTCGATCATACCGGCGGCGGACTGTTCGTGTTTGCCCTCGGCCTCGGCCAGATCACCCAGCAGCTTGCGGGTTGCGGGATCGCTGCTGCGCTGGGCGGCAAGATGATAGAAATTTTGTGCGTCCTGTTCCATTTTCCGCGCTTCTTCGCGAATGCGGTCCAGCCCGAGGTTTTTTATCAGCCAGACCGGGCGCCGGTTATAATAACCCGCCACATGTTCGCGCCGGATCAGGGGAATGGTTTCACCGAACCGTTTGGTAAACGCGTCGATCAGCATTTTGCGGTGGGTGTTTTCCTCGGCTGCCATTTCATCGAATGTTTCGGCCGAACGCGGGTAGTCCGCCCGCAGTTCCTGTGCGTAACTGGCGTAAATGCGCGCGTCGTCCTCTTCGGATGAAATGGCGAGGGCCAGAACTTCGGCCTCGGACAAATCCTTGAAGTGGCGGCGGTCGGAAAAAGAGTCGAACATCGGATACCTGTTTTTAGAACGTTTCTAAAGTGACTGTATAATACCCGCGTTTGCGCGGGTGTAAAGGCGGTTTCCCCCTGACGGGCCGCGTGCTAGAAATTCGCAACCCGATACAAAAGGATCGCCCCGCGATGGCCACAAAAGACAGCACTGTCACGCCGATGATGGCGCAATATCTGGAGATCAAATCCCGGTATCCCGATGCGCTGCTGTTCTATCGCATGGGCGATTTCTACGAGATGTTCTTCGACGATGCCGTGGCCGCGTCCGCTGCGCTCGACATCGCGTTGACCAAACGCGGCAAGCATCTGGGCAAGGACATCGCCATGTGCGGCGTCCCGCACCACGCGGCCGAGGGCTATCTGCTAACCCTGATCCGCAAAGGCTTCCGCGTCGCCGTCACCGAACAGATGGAAAACCCCGCCGAGGCGAAAAAGCGCGGCTACAAGGCCGTGGTCAAACGCGACGTTGTGCGCCTCGTCACCCCCGGCACGCTGACCGAGGATTCGCTGCTCGATGCGCGCAGCCACAATTTCCTTGCCGCCGTGTCCAGTGTGCGGGACGACATGGCAATCGCATGGGTCGATGTCTCGACCGGCGATTTCCACGTTGCACCGCTTTCGCGCGTCACCCTCGCCCCGACCCTCGCGCGGCTGTCCCCGCAAGAGGTCTTGACCTCCGACAGCCGGTCCGAAGCCTTGCGCGAAACGGTGGAGGAATCCAGCGCCACCCTTACCCCGCTCGCCGCCGCCAGTTTCGATTCGACCGCGGCCGAAGGGCGGCTGAAAGACCTGTTCAAGGTCAAATCCCTCGACGCTTTCGGCAATTTTTCCCGCGCCGAGGTCGCCGCCATGGGGGCGATTGTCGATTACCTGGACCTGACGCAACGCGGCAAGCTGCCGTTGCTGCGCCCGCCGGTGCGCGAAAGCTCCGGCGGCACGGTGCAGATCGACGCCGCCACGCGCCGCAACCTCGAACTGACCCGCACCCTGTCGGGCGAACGCGCCGGCTCGCTGCTCTCGACCATCGACCGCACGGTGACCGGCGGCGGTGCGCGGCTGCTCGGCGTGCGCCTCACCAGCCCCTCGACCGACCTTGAAACCATCGCCGTACGCCATGATGCGGTGGAACATTTCACCGCAAACCGCGCGCTGGCCGAAACGGTGCGCGAGGCCCTGCGCAAGGCGCCGGACATGGAGCGCGCCCTCTCGCGCCTGTCACTGGAACGCGGCGGCCCGCGCGACCTCGCGGCACTGCGTGACGGGCTGGCGCAGGCAACGGCGCTGGCCGAAACCCTCGACCCCGCCACCCTGCCGGAGCTGCTGCAAAGCGCAACGCAGGATTTGCAGGGCCACGACGATCTGGTCGCCCTGCTGGAAAACGCCCTGATCGCCGAACCGCCCCTGCTGGCCCGCGACGGCGGCTTCGTGGCCGAGGGGTTCAACCCCGACCTCGACGAATCCCGCAAACTCCGGGACGAGGGGCGCAGCGTCATCGCCGCCATGCAGGCCGAATATCAGGAACTGACCGGCATTTCCGCCCTGAAAATCAAGCACAACAACGTGCTGGGCTATTTCGTCGAAACCCCTGCGGGCCATGCCGGCAAGATGCTGAACCCGCCGCTGTCGGAAACCTTCATCCACCGCCAGACCACCGCCAACCAGGTGCGCTTTACCACCGTGCCGCTGTCGGAAATGGAAACCAAAATCCTGAACGCCGGCGGGCGGGCGCTGGCGCTGGAACAACAGGTCTTCGCCGATCTGCGCGCCGCCGTCATGGCCCGTGCCCCGCACATCGCACAGGCCGCCAAGGCGCTGGCCGAGGTGGACCTCGCCGCCGCCCTCGCCGACCTCGCCAGCGGGGAAAACTGGGTCCGGCCCGTGATGGACTCCTCGCGCGATTTCCAGATCACCGGCGGCCGCCATCCGGTGGTGGAGGCCGCCCTGCGCCGCACCGGCGCGCCCTTCGTGGCCAACGATTGCGACCTGTCGGACAAGCAGGTCTGGCTGCTGACCGGCCCGAACATGGCGGGTAAATCCACCTTCCTGCGCCAGAATGCCCTGATCGCCCTGCTGGCACAAATGGGCGCTTTCGTTCCCGCCACATCCGCCCGCATCGGCGTCATCGACCAGTTGTTCAGCCGCGTCGGCGCGGCAGACGACCTCGCCCGCGGGCGCTCGACCTTCATGGTCGAAATGGTCGAAACCGCCGCGATCCTCAATCAGGCGGGGGAACGGGCGCTGGTGATCCTCGATGAAATCGGGCGCGGCACGGCCACCTACGACGGCCTGTCGATTGCATGGGCAACGCTGGAACACCTGCACGACGTCAACCATTGCCGCACCCTGTTCGCCACCCATTACCACGAACTGACGGCGCTGGCGGGCAAGCTCGCCGGTCTGCGCAACGCCACCGTCACCGTGCGCGAATGGGAAGGCGACGTGATCTTCCTGCACGAGGTCCGCGAAGGCGCCGCCGACCGTTCCTACGGGGTGCAGGTGGCCAAGCTCGCCGGTTTGCCCGAACGGGTCGTCGAACGTGCCCGCCTTGTGCTGGACGCGCTGGAAAAAGGCGACCGCGAGGGCGGCGGCAAGGTCGATACCCTGATCGACGACCTCCCCCTGTTCAGCGCCACCCCCGCACCGGCACCAAGCGCCCCGTCAGAGGTCGAGGAACGCCTGAAAACCGTCCACCCCGACGAAATGACCGCCCGCGAGGCGCTGGCGCTGGTGTATGAACTGCGCGACCTCCTGAAAAATTAACCGGTATAACCACTTGTTTTACTGATGCTTTTCTTTACGATTTCATTCCACTAAACTAGTTTAGTGGTTTTATCGTTTACGGTTTGGTAAGACTTCCGCATGACCGACACCACGCTCTCCATCCTCGAAAACATTGCCGACGTCCCCGCTGCCGACTGGGACGCCTGCGCCGCTGCTTCCGGTCCGTTCGACCCCTTCACCGCCCACCGTTTCCTGCTGGCGCTGGAACAAAGCGGCTCGGTCGGCGAAGGCACCGGCTGGCAGCCCCTGCACCTGATCGCCCGCGAAGGCGAAACCGTCACCGGCGCAATGCCGCTCTATGCCAAATTCCACTCGCAGGGCGAATATATTTTCGACCACGCCTGGGCCGGAGCCTATGAACGGGCGGGCGGAAAATACTATCCGAAGCTCCTGTCCGCCGTCCCCTTCACCCCCGCCACCGGCCCGCGCCTGTTAACCGGCAAGGACACCACCCGCCACGCGCTGATCGAGGGTGGCAAACGGCTGGCCCGCAGCAACGGCCTGTCGTCTTTCCATATCAACTTCTGCACCGCCGGCGAACACGCCCTCGGCCCCGCGCACGACATGATGCCGCGCCTGACCGAACAGTTCCACTGGCACAACGGGGGTTATGCCACCTTCGACGATTTCCTTTCCGCCCTGTCCTCGCGCAAACGCAAGATGATCCGCAAGGAACGGCGGCAGGCGCAGGGCTTCGGCGGCGAGATCGTCCCCCTCACCGGCGACCGGATCCGGCCCGAACACTGGGATGCCTTCTGGCAGTTCTATCAGGACACCGGCGCGCGCAAATGGGGCACCCCCTATCTGACCCGCGCGTTTTTCGACCGAATGCAGGAAACCATGCGCGACGACATCCTGCTGGTTCTGGCCCGGCGCGAGGGGCGCTGGATCGCCGGCGCGCTCAACTTCATCGGGGCGGACACCCTGTTCGGCCGCTACTGGGGCTGTGTCGAGGACCACCCCGCGCTCCACTTCGAACTGTGCTACTATCAGGCCATCGACTTCGCCATCGCCCACGGTTTGCAGCGGGTCGAGGCCGGTGCGCAGGGCGGGCACAAACTGGCCCGTGGCTATCTGCCCGCGCCGGTTCGCTCGCTGCACTGGATCGCCGACGAGGGCTTCCGCGAGGCCGTCGACCGCTTCCTTCAGGACGAGCGCGAGGCCGTCACCGAAGACATCGAAACCATGAAGGGCTACGGCCCGTTCAGGAAAGGACCATAATGCTGTCACCTCCGCTTACCTCCGAAGAACGCGCCGCATTCCTGCCGGAGCTTGCCGCCGCAGGCTGGACACACGACGCCACCCGCGACGCGATTTCCAAAACCTACACCTTCACCGATTTTGTCGCGGCCTTCGGCTGGATGACCCGCGCCGCGATCTGGGCCGAGAAGCTGAACCACCATCCCGAATGGGCAAATGTCTATAAAACCGTTGACGTGACCCTCACCAGCCACGATGTAGAGGGTCTGTCCATGCGCGACGTGAAAATGGCGCGCAAAATGGATGCTTTGGCGAAAGGGTAGAATATGTCTCGAATTGTCATCATCGGTGCCGGACAGGCCGGATCCTCGCTCGCGGTCAAGCTGCGCGCGCTCGGTTTTGACGGCGACATCACCCTGATCGGCGAGGAGCCGGTGCCCCCCTATCAACGCCCGCCGCTGTCGAAAAAATACATGCTGGGCGAGATGGAGGTGGAGCGCCTCTATCTGCGTCCCGAGGCATTTTACGCCGAACAGAACATCACCCTGCGCACCAACGCCCGCGTTACCGCCATCGACCCGCAGGCCAAAACCGTGACGCTGGACGACGGGGTGCTGCCCTATGACCAGCTGGCCCTGACCACCGGTTCCACCCCGATCCGCCTGCCCGATATCATCGGCGGTGGCCTCGGGGGGGTCTACACCGTCCGCACCCTTGCCAACGCCGACGCCATGGCACCCGAATTCACCGAAGGCCGCCGCGTTCTGGTTATCGGTGGCGGCTACATCGGGCTGGAGGCCGCCGCCGTCGCCGCCGCCAAGGGCCTGAAAGTCACCCTCGTCGAGATGGCGGACCGCATCCTGCAACGGGTCGCATCGCCGGAAACCTCGGACTATTTCCGCGCGCTGCACCGGAGCCACGGCGTCGACATCCGCGAAGGCGTCGGGCTGGAACGCCTGAACGGCGATACCCGCGTCACATCGGCCGCATTGTCCGACGGCTCCACCCTCGACATCGACTTCGCCATCGTCGGCATCGGCATCCGCCCCGCCACCGCACTGGCCGAGGCCGCCGGCCTGACCATCGACAACGGCATCCGCGTCGATTCGCACGGCCGCACCTCCGACCCGTCGATTTTCGCCGCCGGCGACTGCACCAGCTTCCCCTACAAGGGCGGCCGCATCCGCCTCGAATCCGTGCCCAACGCCATCGAGCAGGCCGAGGCCACCGCCGCCGCCATGCTCGGCGACACCGGCGAGTATCGGGCGAAACCGTGGTTCTGGTCCGACCAATACGACGTGAAACTGCAAATCGCCGGCCTGAACGCGGGCTACGACAGGGTCGTCGTGCGCGATTCCGGCGCCCCCCGTTCGCACTGGTATTACAAGGGCGAGACCCTGCTGGCCGTGGACGCCATGAACGATCCGCGCGCCTATATGGTCGGCAAGCGGCTGATCGAATCCGGCAAATCCCCCGACCCGCAGGCCGTGGCAGACCCCGAAACCGACCTCAAATCGCTGCTGAAATGAGGATCATCGGCGGCAGGTTCAAAGGCACGGCGCTCGCATCGCTGGGCAAGGGCGACAGCGCCGCACACCTGCGCCCGACCAGCGATCGCGTGCGCGAAAGCCTGTTCAACGTGCTGGAGCATGGCAACTACGCCCCCGTCCGGGGTGCCCGCGTCCTCGACCTGTTCGCCGGCACCGGCGCGCTCGGGTTCGAGGCCCTCAGCCGTGGCGCGGCCACCGTGCAATTCGTCGATGACGGCGCCAAGGCCGCCAGCCTGATCCGGCGCAACGCCGAAACCCTGCGGGTTGGCAAACAGATCAAGATCTATCGCCGCAACGCCCTCAAACCCGGTGAAAACCGCGAAGCCCCCTTCGATCTGGTTTTCCTCGACCCGCCCTACGGCAAGGGTCTGGGCGAGAAAGCCCTCGCCGCCGCCGTCGCCGGAAACTGGCTCGCCGACGGGGCGTTGGTGGTGTGGGAAGAAGGGGCGGATATCGTGCCGCCCGCAGGGTTTGGCGTTCTGGATACACGTCGGTATGGCGGCACCGCGATATCCCTGCTGGATTATCGAAACGATGCTATTTGAGTTTCGGAATTCTGGCCCATAGCGGTGTAAATACCTTGGTGGCCAGCGGTACAATTGCCATTCCGGCGATAACCCCGAACACGCCGTCCAGAACCGCCTTGACCAGCCATTTTGCAAACCCTGTCGCAACCCCGACGAAGCCTGCGGCGGTTTCCGAGGCGGTTTCGACCAGATGGCTGAACCAGCCAAATCCGAGAACATCCAGACCGTGGATAAGGATCGACCCGCCAACCCACAGCATCGCTACGGTTCCGACGACCGTCAGGCCAACCAGAAATGCCGGCATGGAACGCACAATCCACGCGCCGGCCTTGCGGGTCATCGCCAAACGGCCGCTGCGGGCCATCAATATGCCGACATCGTCTGCTTTGACGATCACCGCTACGCCACCGTAAACCAGCGCGGTAATGCCGATGGCAACGCCAATCAGCGCCAATGTCTGGATCCAGATAGAGCCGTCGGCGATGGTTGCCAGCGACACCGTCATGATTTCCGCCGACAGGATGAAATCGGTTTTGATCGCCCCCGCAACTTTCTGTTCTTCCAGACGGGCGGCATCCGGTTGCCGGGTTTCTGACGGCGGCATTGCTTCGGGTGACGGCTTGGCGGATTTATGTGCAAGCTTGTGCAGGATTTTTTCGGCCCCTTCGAAACACAGGTATCCGCCGCCAATCATCAATAACGGCGTGATCGCCCACGGTGCAAATGCAGACAACAACAGACCGACGGGCAGCAGGATCAGCAGTTTGTTGCGAATCGAACCTTTGGCAATGCGCCAGACAATCGGCAGTTCGCGTTTGGCCGAAAACCCCTGCACATATTGTGGCGTGACTGCCGCGTCATCAATCACCAGAACGGCGGCTTTCGTTCCGGCTTTGGCCGCCTGTGCGGCAACATCATCGAGCGAGGCAGCGGCGACCTTGGCGATTGCCGCGACATCATCCAGAAGGGCAAACAGGCTGCTCATCGGGGTTCTCCTGAAAAACCGGCGCCGGCGTGGCCCCGCCATTGTGACACGAGGCTTCCCTGTAGCGCAATTCCGGCGTAAACACGACTCCCTTATGGTAAAATATACGGGGACTTTCATCATGCAGGTTGCCTATTCCACGTTGCGAAAAACGATTGCGGCGCTTGTTGCCGGCGAAACCGATGAAATAGCCAGGATGGCGACGGTGGTGTGCGAGCTGTTTCACGCCGACGACCGGTTCGACTGGGTCGGGTTTTACCGCGTTACCGAACCGCAGGTGTTGAAAATCGGTCCCTATCAGGGCGGGCACGGGTGTCTGGTGATTCCGTTTTCGCGCGGTGTTTGCGGCGCGGCGGCGCGGACCGGACAGCCGCAACTGGTGGCGGATGTGGACGCCTTCGCCGGTCACATAGCCTGCGCCGGCACCACCCGGTCCGAGATCGTCTTGCCGGTGTTTTCGGCGGGGCGCCTGATTGCGGTTCTGGATATAGACAGCGATCAACCGGATGCGTTTTCACAGCGCGACGTTTCGGCCCTGACGGAAATCCTTGCCGCGACGTTTTGAGAACGTGGAAACTGTTTCATAAAACTTTTGCTTGATCGTCCGGTCAAAACCATGCCATTTTTGCCCATGACGAATTTGAAAACATGGGCCGAAACCGCCCCCCGCCTTATTGATGTTGCCTCCGCCCGCGCGCCTGCCGATATGGTTATCCGGCAGGGAAAATGGGTGAATGTCCATTCCCGCGAAGTCATCGAAAACACCGATATCGCCATTGCCGAAGGCCGCTTTGCCTATTGCGGTCCCGACGCCAGCGCCATGATCGGCCCCGATACAAAGGTGATCGAGGCCGAAGGCCGCTATATCCTGCCCGGTCTGTGCGACGCGCATATGCACATCGAAAGCGGCATGTTGACGGTCACGCAATTCGCCCGCGCGGTGATGCCCCACGGCACCACCTCCATGTTTGTCGACCCGCACGAGATCGCCAACGTCATGGGACTGGAGGGCGTGCGCCTGATGCATAACGAGGCTTTGCAACAGCGCATCAACGTATTCGTGCAAATGCCGTCCTGCGCCCCCTCGGCGCCCGGTCTGGAAAACACCGGCCACGAACTGACGCCCGAGGATGTAGTGGAGGCCATGACATGGCCCAATATCATCGGTCTGGGCGAGATGATGAACTTCCCCGGTGTGATGAATAACGACCCGAAAATGCTGGCAATCATCGCGGCAACGCAGAACGCCGGCAAGACGGTCGGCGGCCACTACGCCAGCCCCGACCTGTCCGGCTTTCACGCCTATGCGGCGGGCGGTCCGGCCGACGATCACGAAGGCACCTGCGAGGCCGACGCCATCATGCGGGTGCGCCAGGGGATGCGTTCGATGATGCGCCTCGGCTCCGCCTGGTATGACGTGGAAACGCAGGTGACGGCGGTGACCGAAAAGGGGCTGGACCCGCGCAACTTTATCCTCTGCACCGACGATTCCCATTCCGGCACGCTGGTCAACGACGGCCATATGAACCGCGTGGTGCGCCATGCGATTGCCTGCGGTCTCGACCCGCTGGTCGCCATCCAGATGGCCACGATCAACACCGCCACCCATTTCGGGCTTGAACGCGAGCTTGGCTCCATCACGCCGGGCCGGCGCGCCGACGTGATCCTGTCCGGCGACCTGACCACCCTGCCGATAGAAACCGTCATCGCCCGCGGGCAGGTGATTGCCGAAAACGGTGAACTTCTGGGCGGGGACGCCGCGTTTGAATGGCCCGAACACGCCCGCAAATCGGTCAACATGGGCAAGACCCTGAGCGCCGCCGATTTCGACATCGCCGCGCCCGAAGGCGCCAACACCGTCACCGCCCGCGTTATCGGCGTGGTGGAAAACCAGGCCCCGACCAAGGCGCTGACCGCGACCCTGCCGGTGCGGAACGGCCTCGCCACGGGGGATGAAACGCAAGACGTCTGCCAGATCGCGCTGGTGGAACGGCACCGCGCGACGGGCGGGGTGGTGAACGCCTTCGTCTCGGGGTTTGGCTACAAGGGCGATTGCGCCGTGGCCTCGACCGTGGCGCATGACAGCCACCACATGATCGTCGTCGGCACCTCGAAAACCGACATGGCGCTGGCCGCCAACCGCCTGCAAGAGGTTGGCGGCGGCGTCACCGTCTGGAAGGACGGGCGCGAACTGGCGCTGGTCGAACTGCCCATCGGCGGACTGATGTCCGACGCCCCCGCCGCCGAGGTCGCCGCCAATGCCGACAAAATGGTCGCGGCCATGGCGGAATGCGGCTGCACCCTCAACAACGCCTATATGCAGCATTCCCTGCTGGCACTGGTGGTCATTCCCGAGTTGCGCATCTCGGACGTCGGCCTGATCGACGTCACCCTGTTCGAGGAAACCGACCTCTTTGTGAAAGAACGCTGAACATGTCCAAATTTCATGAAAAACTGGCGCTGATATCGCCTGTCGCACCCGCGCCCGAGGATTTCACCGATGCGAAATCTGCTGTGAAACGGGTGCAGGCATTGTATGACGAGGCGACAAAATTCCTGCGCGATAATTTTGCCGCCGTCATGAATGGCGTGCCGCTGGCCGGGCATTACCGGGCATATTATCCGCAGATATCGATCGTCACCCGCAGCTTTGCCAAAATCGACACACGCCTGTCTTTTGGCCATGTTGCCGAGCCGGGCGTCTATGCAACCACCGTGACCCGTCCGCATCTGTTCGAGGCATATCTGGAACAACAAATCGGATTGTTGTTGCAGAACCACGGGGTGCCGGTGCGCGTGTCGGTGTCCGCTACACCGATCCCGATCCACTTTGCTATGGACGAGGATACCCGCATCGAGGGCGTGATCGAGGATCGTATCCACCGCCCCTTGCGGGATGCTTTCGACGTGCCGGATCTGGAAACGACGAATGACCTGATTGTCAACGGAATGGAGGTGCCGACCGCCGACGGCGTTCGGGCGCTGGCGCCGTTTACCGCGCAGCGCGTGGATTATTCGCTGGCGCGTCTGGCCCATTATACCGCGACCAGCCCCGCGCATTTCCAGAACCATATCCTGTTTACCAACTACCAGTTTTATATGGAGGAGTTCCTGAAATTTGCCCGCGAAGCCATCACCGATCCGGAGTCCGGCTATACCTATCTGGTCGAGGGGGGCAATGTCATAACCACGTCTGACGGCGTCACCGGAACACCGCTTGGCAAGCTGCCGCAAATGCCGACCTATCATTTGGGCGGACCGGACAATACCGGCATCACCATGGTCAATATCGGCGTCGGCCCGTCCAACGCCAAAACCATCACCGACCATGTGGCGGTGCTGCGCCCGCATGCGTGGCTGATGCTCGGCCACTGCGCGGGGCTGCGCAATTCGCAGAACCTCGGGGATTACGTCCTCGCCCACGCCTATGTGCGCGAGGACCATGTGCTGGACGACGACCTGCCTGTCTGGGTTCCGGTTCCGGCACTGGCCGAGGTGCAGATCGCGCTGGAACAGGCGGTGGCCAGCGTCACCGGCTACAGCGGTTACGAGTTGAAAACCATCATGCGCACCGGCACCGTCGCCACCATCGACAACCGCAACTGGGAACTGCGCGACCAGTCCGGCCCGGTGCAGCGCCTGTCGCAGTCCCGCGCCATCGCGCTGGATATGGAAAGCGCCACAATCGCCGCCAACGGCTTCCGCTTTCGCGTCCCTTACGGCACTTTGCTTTGCGTTTCGGACAAGCCGCTGCACGGCGAACTGAAACTGCCCGGCATGGCGACCGAGTTTTACACGCGGCAGGTCTCGCAACATCTGAAAATCGGCATCAGGGCGATGGAGTCGCTCAGGGATATGCCGCTTGAGCGCCTGCACTCGCGCAAATTGCGCAGTTTCGATGAAACCGCTTTTCTGTGATGATCGGGGCGGGCGATTTTTGAAATGACGTTAGCCGTTTCCCGCCCATTCACACAAATCCCTTAATAAACAGGCAAAAGACGCAATTCTTTGATTGAGTTCACGACCCAAAACGGCTTAAGTCGTTGGTGTGGGCCAATTAGGTTCGAAAAGAAAACAAACCATACAGGGATACTGATTTTATGACTCAGAAACCGATGACAAAAACTCAACTTGTTGCCGCGCTTGCAGAGGCAACCGGCATGGACAAGGCTTCGGCCAATACCTGCCTTCAGGCAATTACAGATATCGTGACCCGCGAAGTCGCTGCCGGCGGTGCCGTAACACTGCCCGGTCTGGGCAAATTCGTCTGCCGTGCGCGTCCCGACCGTATGGTTCGCAACCCTGCCACGGGCGAGCAGATGCATAAAGATGCCGACCGCGTTGCCAAGGTGACAATCGCCAAAGCGCTTAAAGATGCTGTGAACGCATAAGCGCGACCGGATGCGATAATGTTTCAGGGGTCGCCGTTGGCGGCCTCTTTTTTTGGGCGGAGGTCGGATGGATTTCAAATCCCTGATTATGGGGCTGGCCTTTGTGGTGATGTGGAGCAGCGCGTTCACGTCCAGTTCGATCGCCGTTTCCTATGCTTCGCCGTTGCTGATATTGACGGTGCGGTTTCTGATTTCCGGCCTGCTGGCTGTCGGGATCGCCCGCGCCATGGGCCAGCACGCGCGTTTGATCCGCAAACAATGGTATGCGGTTATCCTGTTCGGTATATTGCAAAACGGGGTGTATCTGGGGACAACCTTTGTTGCCTTGCAAACCATCGACGCGGGGTTGGGCGCGATTATTGCCAGCCTGCTGCCCCTGACGGTTGCTGCCGCAAGTTGGGTGATTTTTCGCGAAAAGCTTGCGCCACTGGCGATTGCGGGGCTGGCGTTGGGAACGGTCGGGATGCTGGTTATCATGACCTCGCGACTGTCGGGCGGCGCCGATAGTTATGGCGTTATTTTGATGTTTGTCGGTGTGGGTGCGCTGACGGCGGCGACATTGCTGGTGCGCGGTGCCAGCAGTTCGGGAAATGTGTTGATGATTGTCGGGTTGCAAATGCTGGTCGGCAGCGCGGTGTTGTTCCCGGCGTCTTTCTTGCTGGAGACATGGCGGGTTGATCCCACATGGCAACTGCTCGCGGCCTTCAGCTATGCCACGCTTATTCCGGGGTTGGCGGCGACCCTGATCTGGTTTTTGCTGGTCGGGCGCATTGGCGCGACACGCGCCGCCAGTTTCCATTTCCTGAACCCGTTTCTGGGCGTGGCCATCGCAACCGTGATCCTTGGCGAGGCCCTGTCCCTGCGTGATCTGATCGGCGTGGCGGTTATTATGGCCGGTATCGTCGCGGTGCAGGTCAGTCGCAAGGGGTAATACCGTTGTGTTGCAAAATATCGGTAAAATGCATTTTTTT
>CAZDLV010000017.1:0-19527 GCA_964506345.1 uncultured Rhodobacterales bacterium
TCGCGCCGATGACGCTGCGCGCGCCGGATTAATGGGTCCTGACCCTAGGGCGGTGCGGGGGGTATGGGTCACGGCCCCAGGCCCCTAGCGGGATTTCCAGCCGCTGTCCAGTTTGCGGATGGCGGCGATCCTCTCGTCTGTTTTCGGGTGGCTCATCAGCCATGCCAGTTGCCCGTCGGCCTTGCCGGCCAGATAATCCAGTTTCTGGAACATGGCGATTTGCGGGGCGACGCCGATGCCGGATTTTGTCAGCAAGGCGGCGGCATAGGCGTCGGCCTCGTATTCGTCCTGTCGCGACAAGCGTGCGCCCAGCATCGAGATCAGGAAATTGACCAGATAGACCCCGACAAACGGGATCAGGCGCCCGATAATCCCCGTCAGCAATATGCGGATGGCGTTCTGCGCCCCGAAATCGATCATCCGTCGTTTCGAATGCCCCAGCGCCACATGGCCCAGTTCGTGCGCGATGACGCTGGACAGTTCCTCGGCCGTGACAATGCCTTGCGCGTATTTCCGCATAAAACCGCGCGTGATAAAAATCCGCCCGTCCGGTGCGGCCAGCCCGTTGATCGGATCGATTTCATAGATGTTGACGCGGATTTCCGGCAAGTCCAGTTCTTGCGCCATTTTTCGGGTCAGCCGCAGCAGCGCCGGATCCTTGAGCGGCGAAGACTGTGCGTCCAGCGCCTTGCCGGTTTTCCATGCGGAAAAGCGAAACATGACATAGCCGATAACGATGGCCAGAACGACGGGCAAAAAGCGGATCATCCCCTCTATATGGCGGTGGCGGGGCCGGTGCGCAACCGTGTTGGAAAATGTTGCGGACCTGCGGAAAATCCGGCGCTGCACGATGACAATAAATTTACGAAAAATCCGCTTGTCCTTCCAGTAGCTGTAAGCGTTAAGACGGCGCAAACTCCGCTGGTTCAGCCGACTCACTTTGTCGATCAGGCAGGCCGGAACAACTTGCAACCGCAAAGGACACGACATGGCCAAGAGAAAATTTTCCGCGATGATGTTGATTCCACCGCTGATTTTTCTGGGGATCGGCGCGCTGTTTGTTGTCGGTCTGAACCGGCCGAATTCGCGCAACCTTCCGTCCACGATTATCGGGCGGGAAACCCCGAACCTTACCCTGACCGAATTGCCCGGCTATCCGATGATCACCGAGGAAGTGCTGCGCGCCCCCGGCGTGAAATTGCTGAATTTCTGGGCAAGCTGGTGCGTCGGGTGTCGTCTGGAACACCCGTTTCTGGTGAAAATGGCCAAGAACGGCGGACAGATTTACGGTGTGGACTACAAGGATAACGACGGTGCGAAATTCCTGACGGAAAAGGAAAACCCCTACGTTGGTGTATCCGAGGACAAATTGGGCCGCACCGCGATTGACTGGGGCGTTTACGGTATTCCGGAAACCTTCATTATCGACGGCAACGGCGTTGTCACCCACCGCCATATCGGCGCAATCACCGAGGATGTGATGAAAAACGTCATCATGCCGAAAATGGCCGAAGCCGCCGCCAACACACAAACAGCACCGGCGACGGATGCTGCCCCCGGATCGTAACCGGCTTGCGCGGGCTGCCGGTTACCGGCGCGCCGTGCGTTTGCGCCAGCGGACAAATACGATATAGGCGGCGATCAGGGCGACGGCTGTGCCGCTTAGCCCCCAGCCGACGCGGGCCGACAGCGCGATGATCTGGTCAAGGTTGTTGCCGAACACATACCCGATCGATGCATAGATCAACACCCAGATCATTTCCCCCAACACCCCCCAAAAGGTAAAGCGCGCCCAGCGCATGTCACTGGCACCATACAGGAAATTGCTGGTCGGACCCAGCGGTGACAACAGCCAGCGGGTGACGAATACCCCGGGGCCGCCGTATTTCAGCATAAAGGTCTTGACCTTGTCCACCTTTGCCGCGCGCGAGGGTTTGCGCCGCAACCGTCCCTCGACCGAATGTCCGCCCCAATGCCCGATGAAAAAACCGATCTGGTCGCCGCTGACCGCACCGGCCAACGCCACGGGCAGCACATAATAGGGGCTCATATTGCCGATCGCCATGTAACTGCCGACGACCAGCAGCGCCGGTGTGGACGGTGACGGCAACCCCAGACAGCTAAGCAGCACGGCGACAAACAGTGTCGGCAATCCGTAGTTGTCCATCAGAAACATGAACGTGTCGGTCATGCAGCTGTGCTTCCCGACCGGATTTTCTGTATGACCCTGAACACGCGGTGGCCCAGCAATATCGCGGCACCGGCTGCGAGGATCGTCCAGCTGGCGTTGCCCAGAAGGCTGGCGAGCGCCTCGATATTGCCGCGAAACAGATACCCGAGCCCCAGATATATCGAAACCCACACGACCTCGCCGGCAAAGTCCCACAGCGAAAACCGCAACCAGCGCATGTCACTGGCTCCGGTCAGGATGTTGATCGTCGGGCCGACAGGGGCAACCAGCCAGCGCGACAGGAACACGCTCATCCCGCCCCAGCGGCGCATCATGTCCTTGCTGCGGGCAATTTGCGCGGCGCGCGACGGTTTGCGCGACAAGCGTTCCTCGACCCGGTTACCGGCGAAATAGCCGATGTGATAGCCGATCTGGTCGCCGCTCACCGCCGCAACCAGTGCCGTCAGAAACGACATGACGGGATCAAGGTCGCCACTGGCCACGAACGCGCCGACCGCCATCAACGTCAGGGTGCTTGGCAACGGAATGCCGATCGCGCCCAGAACTCCGACACCGAACAGAAGCCACAGACCATAGATCGGGACCAGAGACAGGATTGCGTCGCTCATTGTCCGGCCCGCTCTGCTTCTACGGCGTCCAGAATATCCTGTTCGACATCCGCAAGGGGCCGGCCCTGCATTTCCGCGATTTTTTCCAGCGAGGTATGCATGGGCGCATCTGCGGGCAATCCGACCGCTTGTGACAGAATGTCGGTATCGATATTGTAGGAATGCGAGATATAGCCGAGCGGCATCCACCCCACCAGCTCGGCATCGCGGTTTTGCGAGAAATAGACGACCTGAACCGTCAGGCGCAGCACCAACAAAAACGTGACCAGCGCCGACACGATAAAGGCGACAAGCAGCACGCGGTGCTCTCGCCACATGGTTTGGAAAATCTGTTTCACGTTGTGTGCCCTCAAGGGTTTTGCCGGAAACCCTCGGCCAGATAAATGTCGTAATAGGTTATCGGCAGATCATAACGTGTGATCCCGATGGTTTCCAGCTTTTGGATCCGCTTAAAATGCGCTTGCAGCACGCTGTCAACGGGGAATGATTTGTCGGCCAGAACAATTGCGTTCCGGCCTTCGCGATTCCGGTCGGCCAACCACAGGGTGAACTGGCTGATGCGGGATTCGATGACATCCACACCGGGATTGTCTGTCGTATAGGCCAGAATTGCACCACTGCGATAATCGGTGGTTACAAGAAAATCCGCACCGGTCGCCCGTTGCAACGTCTGTACGCGCGCCGCAATCTTTGGCCAGCCGTATAGCAGGGCCGTGGTCTTGTCCACGGGATTTCCGAGCAAGGCCGGCAGCGGGACAAATACGGAATTAACGATCCAGAGCGTGGCCGCAACCATGCCGTAAACCAGATGCAGTGCAGTGATGGCGCGTGTCCGCATTGCAACCGCCGCCAGCGGCAAAAATGCCGCAATCGCGACAATATTCCAGTATGCGAACACCGGTGTCCGCGCGGCAAGAACGATCCAGACCAGTGTCGGCACGACAAAAGTAAACAACGCCGGATTTCGCCAGTTTGCGAACCACAAGGGGGCCGTGTCGTATCGGCGCCACACCCCGACAATCCCCGCGACCAGGAACGGCGAGAACCCCCATATCGTCTGCGTAATGAACGATTGCACCCGCCCCAGAAATACCGGCAGACTATCGGTTCCGGTAACCCGGTCCACCAGATTGTACCGGAAAGAGGCATCACCGTTCATCGCGTTCCACAAAAACACCGGTGTCAGTATTGCAATGGTAAGCAGCGCGGCAAAATACAGGTGTGGCGACCGGAACAACACCCGATAGCGCGGCACGATGACGATCATCACGGCAATTCCCAGTCCGAACAGGGCTGCGTTGTATTTGGTCAGCCCCGCCAGACCGATCAGCAGCGCGGCCCCGTATAAATCCCGCTTCGCTACCCGTCCGTCCGCCTCGACAGCATCCAGCACCCGCGCGACGGGGACAGAGGCCGCCACCAGCAGCGCCAGCAGCAAATGGTCGGGAAAGACCAGCGAGGTCATGACGTTCACTGTCGGCACGCTGAATACCACCAGAACCGCGACCAGTCCTGCCCGCAAGTCCGGTGACGGAACCAGCCGCCGGTTCCACCAGAAAACCACCCAGATAATTATGCCGGTGCTAAGCAGGGTCGGCGCCCGCAAGGCAAACAGGGAATGCCCGAAAATAAAACTGCTCGCCCCCACAAGCCAGGCCTGCAATGGCGGGTGGTCATAATAGGACAACGCCGGATTTTGCCCCCAGAGCCAGTAATACGCCTCGTCCGGCATCGGGCTGGCAAAAAAACATATAGGCCAACCGGTTCATGATCAAAACCGCCGCGACAGCCACAAGAAACCACAACGGCAGCCGGGGTATTTGCGGCGTAGTGGCGGCGGCGCCCCTCATCTTCCCAGTTCTTTCATGGCACCCTCGATCCCCTTCAATGTCATGGGATACATGCGGTTTTCGAATATCTCGCGGATCATAGCGATGGAACGGGTGTAGGGCCAGTGCTGCTCCGGCGTCGGGTTGATCCAGATATTGTCGGGCCATTGTTCGCGCGCACGGCGCAACCAGACCTCGCCGGCCTCGTCATTGTAATGCTCGTTGGCGCCGCCGCGATAGGCAACCTCGTAGGGGGACATGGCCGCATCCCCGACGAAAATACACTTGTAGTCGGACCCGTAGGTATGCAGCAGATCCCGCGTCGGGATCACCTCGGTCCAGCGGCGGGCGTTGTCCTTCCACACGCCCTCATACAGGCAGTTGTGGAAATAATAATGCTCCAGATGCTTGAATTCCGATTTGGCGGCGGAAAACAGTTCCTCGACCATTTCCACATGGTCGTCCATCGAGCCGCCCACATCCAGAAACAGCAGCACCTTGACGTTGTTGCGTTTCTCGGGGCGGGTCTTGATGTCGATATATCCGGCCTCGGCGGTGGCGCGGATGGTGCCGTCCAGATCCAGTTCCTCCTCCGCACCCTCGCGCGCCCAGCGACGCAGGCGTTTCAGCGCCACCTTGATGTTGCGCGTGCCCAGTTCCACCGAGTCATCCAGATTGCGGAACTCCCGCCGGTCCCAGACCTTGACGGCGCGGCGATGGCGGCTTTCGTGCTGGCCGATGCGGATGCCCTCGGGGTTGTAGCCATAGGCGCCGAAGGGCGATGTCCCCGCCGTGCCGATCCATTTCGACCCGCCCTGATGCCGCTCCGCCTGCTCCGCGAGGCGTTTTTTCAGCGTCTCCATCAGCGCATCGAACCCGCCCAGCGATTCCACCTCGGCCATTTCCTCGGGCGTCAGGGTTTTTTCCGCCAGCTTGCGGATCCAGTCCTCCGGCACATCGACCGCGTTCAGGATGTCGTCCACGGTCATGCTCTCCAGCCCGCTGAAGGTGGCCGAGAACGCCTGGTCGAACTTGTCCAGATTGCGTTCGTCCTTCACCATGATGGCGCGGGACAGGTAATAGAACCCCTCCACATCATACAGCACCAGCGCGGCATCCATCGCCTCCAGAAACGCCAGATACTCGCGCAGGCTGACCGGCACACGGGCGTCCCGCAGGTTGGTGAAGAACTTCAGGAACATCTAGGCCATGCCGAATTTTACCGCAAACATGCCGATAAAAAACGCGATCAATCCGAAAAGAACGGCAAACCCGAAGGCGTATTGCAACTTGTCAGGCGTATTGCCGCCGCGCTTCGCCGCTGTGATCCAGCCAACGATGGCCCCGAGCAGCATTCCGATAAATGCGATCATGTGTTTCCCCTGTCTTGTATATTTGATGAACGGTCTAAGTTGGCCTACACGATCATGTCGTCCGGTGCCAGTCGCGGTGAAGCCGTGACAGATCCCGATAACCCGAAGGTGATCAGGCCTTGCGCCGCGCCGCAAAGGCCAGCCGCTCGAACAGATGCACGTCCTGCTCGTTCTTCAGCAACGCCCCGTGCATCTTCGGCAGGGCCGCTGTCGGGTCCGCGCGCAAGGCCCCGGCCTCCAGATCCTCGGCCAGCAGCAGCTTCAGCCAGTCCAGCACCTCGCTGGTCGAGGGCTTTTTCTTCAGCCCCGGCGTCTCGCGCACACGGTAAAACTGCGTCAGGGCCTCGTGCAGCAGGTCCTGCTTGATATTCGGGAAATGCACATCGACAATCTTCGCCATGGTTTCCGCATCGGGAAAGCGGATATAGTGGAAGAAACAGCGGCGCAAAAACGCATCCGGCAGTTCCTTTTCGTTGTTCGAGGTGATGATAACAATCGGCCGCACCTTCGCCTTCACCGTCTCGCCGGTTTCGTAGACATGGAACTCCATCTTGTCCAGCTCCTGCAACAGGTCGTTGGGGAACTCGATATCGGCCTTGTCGATCTCGTCGATCAGCAGCACCACACGCGCGTCGGCGGTAAACGCCTGCCACAGCTTGCCGGGCTTGATATAGTTGCGCACGTCGTTGACCTTCGGATCGCCCAACTGCGAATCGCGCAGGCGCGACACGGCGTCGTATTCATACAGCCCCTGTTGCGCCTTGGTGGTGGATTTGATGTTCCATTCCAGCATCGGCACGCCGAGCGCGCCGGCAATCTGGCGTGCCAGCTCGGTCTTGCCGGTCCCCGGTTCGCCCTTCACCAGCAGGGGGCGTTCCAGCGTGATCGCGGCGTTCACCGCCACCTTCAGGTCATCTGTGGCGACATAGTCGTCGGTTCCGGAAAAATGCATAAAAACTCCGCTTTCTGGCGATTCATCTGGCGATTCATTCGACCGCGAAGGTAACCATCCGTTCAATTTCCTGCAAGGCGCCATTCTGGGGCGTGACATTGCCCGCAAACTACTTTATCGGGGGGCCATATCGCGACTATCAAGTGGGAGCAAGTTTGATGAAAGCGGAAACAATACTGGATGCGGATTACCATCCGGCCGAGGACGAACCCTTCATGAATGACCGCCAGCGGGAATATTTCCGCCAGAAATTGCTGGCGTGGAAGGCCGATATTCTGGACGAATCCCGCAACACCATCGAACACATGCAGGAAGGCACGCGCAACATCCCCGATGTGGCCGACCGTGCATCCGAAGAAACCGACCGCGCGCTGGAATTGCGCACCCGTGACCGCGAACGCAAGGTGGTCGCCAAAATCGACGCGGCCCTGCGCCGGATTGACGACGGTTCCTACGGCTATTGCGAGGAAACCGGCGAGCCGATTTCCCTGAAACGTCTGGATGCGCGCCCGATTGCCACCTACAGCCTCGAGGCGCAAGAACGCCACGAGCGCAAGGAAAAGGTTCATCGCGACGACTGATCGTTGCGTTACGGGGATACGGGGGGGCTTTACGGCCCCTCTTTTTTTGCCCAGACTCCGGTGAAATAACCGGAGAGGCGCATGACCAACGGACCGTTGCACGGCATCACGATCATTGAATTCGCGGGCATCGGTCCCGGCCCCTATGCCGGGCAGCTCCTGTGCGATATGGGCGCCGAGGTCATCGTCGTTGATCGCCCGAAACGCAGCGCCATCGCGCTGGAACACACCGTTGACCGGCGCGGCAAGAAATCCGTGGTTATCGACCTGAAATCCCCCGAGGGCGTGGCGCTGGCCCTCGATCTGGTCGCGCAGGCCGACGCCCTGATCGAAGGCAACCGCCCGGGGGTGATGGAGCGCCTCGGTCTGGGACCGGAGGTCTGCCACGCCCGCAATCCGGCGCTGGTCTACGGGCGCATGACCGGCTGGGGGCAGGACGGTCCCTATGCGGCCATGGCGGGGCATGACATCAACTATATTTCGCTGACCGGCGCGCTTTATGCCATGGGGCCGAAGGACCGCCCGCCGATGCCGCCGCTTAATCTGGTCGGCGATTTCGGCGGTGGTTCGATGTTTCTGGTTACCGGAATGCTTGCGGCGCTGTTGCAGGCGAAAACCACCGGCAAGGGTCGCGTGATCGACGCCGCGATTGTGGACGGCGTGAATTCGTTGATGGGCTTCTTCCACGGCCTGCACGCCGCGAACCGCTGGACGCCGGAGCGCGAGGCCAACTGGCTCGACGGTGGCGTGCCCTACTACCGGTGCTACGGGACGTCGGACGAAAAATACATGGCCATCGGGCCGATCGAGCCGCAATTTCTGGCGGCGATGCTGGACGGGCTGGGGATTTCGCCGGCGGAATACGGCGCGCAAAACGATCCGGCGGAATACCCGCGGCAAGTGGAATTATTATCGAGTATTTTTGCAAAAAAGACGCAAGCGGCGTGGTGCGAAATCTTTGACGGCACCGATGCCTGCGTGACACCGGTTCTGGACTACACGCAGGTTGCCACGCATCCTCACATGCAGGCGCGCGGGGCGCTGGTGGCGGCGGGCGACCTTTCTTTCCCCGCGATCGCGCCGGTGCTGGATTCGCGGTCACCTGTGGCAGATACGCCGTCGGACGGGCAGGATACCGTGCGAATTCTTGAAAAAGCCGGTGTTTCGGCGAAACGTATTGCAGTGTTGCTCGACTCGGGTGTAGTCCGTAGGGCATGAGTATTCAGAACACCGAGATTACCGTGTTGGGCGGCGGCATTGCCGGATTGGCAGTGGCAACAGCCCTGGCACAACGCGGTGCTTCGGTGCGGGTTTTCGAACAAGCCGAAGAATTGGGCGAGGTCGGGGCCGGATTGCAGGTTTCGCCAAACGGTGTGGCGGTTCTGGCGGCCCTTGGTCTGCGCCAGCAGGCCGCGGCGCTGGCCAATAACCCCGACGCGGTGTCGTTGCGGGACATGGCAACCGGCCACGAGGTTGCCAACCTGCCGCTGGGCGATACGGCGGTCAAACGCTGGGGCCGCCCATACTGGCAATTCCATCGTGCAGACCTGTTGGGGGTGCTGGCGGATGGTGCGCGTGCGGCGGGGGTCCGGATTGTGCTGGGCCAGCGGGTGGAAACCATTGCCGGAATAGACGGGTTGGTGATTGCCGCCGACGGGGTTCGTTCGGGTGTCAGAACCGAGGTGTTCGGCGGCGGTCCTGCCCGTTTCACCGGACAGGTGGCGTGGCGCGGTGTGGTGCATGCCGACCGGATTTCGCACAAGGTTGCCAACGCAGCGACAGTATATATGGGCGAGGGCCGGCATCTGGTGACCTATCCGTTGCGCGGCGGCGCGCTTGTAAATTTTGTTGCGGTGGAAGAACGCGATACCTGGGCCGATGAAGGCTGGAATGTTCCCGACACCGTGGAAAATCTGCGGGCGGCATTCGTCGGAACCTGTCCCGATATCCGGGCGCTGCTGGATGCTGTGCAGGAAACCTTCCTGTGGGGGTTGTTCGACCATCCGGTGGTCACGAACTGGACCACCGAGCGCGTCGCCCTGATCGGCGATGCCTGCCATCCCATGCTGCCGTTTCTGGCACAGGGCGCGGTCATGGCGCTGGAAGATGCGTGGATATTGGCGCGGGAACTTGACGACAAGGGAATTCCGGCCGGTCTGGCGTCTTACGAAAGCCTGTGCAAACCCCGCGCAACCCGTGTGCAGGATGCCGCCGCGTCGAATGCCCGCGCCTATCATCTGCGCTATGGTCCGACGCGCGGGGCGGCCCATATGGGGTTGGCGATGGCCTCGACCCTGTTGCCGGGTATGCTCTTGCGTCGCTTTGACTGGCTGTACGGGATGGATGTGACCGCAGCGGGATAAAACGGCCGGCTTTGCGCCGGCCGCTTTGCGGGGTTTCAGAACCGGACTTCGTATCCCATCGACACACCATAATCGGCGGCGGTGGAATAGGCGTTTTGCTGAATCGAGGCATCGATCCGGATCTGGCTGTTATTGGCGAACATATGCCCGAACCCGATGCTGGCAAAAGCGCGCGTCGGGTTTACAACCGTTGGCGCCGGCACCGAGAATGTCGTCATCCCCGGAATCGCGCTGGTGCCGGTCACCGGCGCATTGCTGCGGCCCAGATCGGTTTCCAGCCCTGCACCGAATCGCACGATATTGCGCGGCCCGAATGCCATTGTGCCATTGACGCCGACCGCAGCCGTGGTTGCGGATTGCATATAGGGATCGTAGGTCACCGGAAAGCTTATATTGGCCTGCTCGGTGTATCCGGCGCGTGTTGTGGTCGATGTCACGACACGCAGGAACGGCGTAACGCCGGCCTTGCCGAGTTTCATGCCATACCCGATCTCGAAATTGCCGGTCGTGGTGGTGACTGCGGCGCTTCCGCGGCCTGCCTCGGTATTGGCAAGTGTGGCGTCACGCACGATATCCATGGTGCCGCTGCTTCCGGCCAGTCCCAGTTTCCACGTCAGTCCGGTATTGCCACCGGGGCGGGCGCGCAGATAGGCCCCGTATCCGGTTTGCGTCCCCCGCATGGTGATAATGCCCGCTTGCGACGGGGTGTCCGACGTCTGCACGAACGCTCCGGCAACCATGTTTGTTCCGATCCCGATTGCGGCGCTGACCGCTGCGCCCGGGGATTGCTGCCCCGATCCGTTGCCGTTCAGCGCCCCTTCGATACGGATCGCCACAGGCGCGCGCATACCGGTGCCTTTGGATGAAAACGCCGTTTCCGACGGGGCCGCTGCCCGGACTTCCAGTTCGCGCGACAGCGAAAAGCGCAGGTTGGCACCGATTCCCCCCACGAGGGCCGCTTGCGCCAGCGCGCTGGAACCGATGGCCGTTTGCGTATTGACAAGGTCCAGCATTCCGCCGCCGCCGCCGGTCGGGGTGATGCGGTAGATGAAGGCGCGGTACCTACGCTGGGCATTAAGCGAGTTTCCGACGATAATGTCGCCCGCCGCACTTATTGCCGTTGCTCTGGATGCATATCCGCCAAGTGTCCCGAGGTCGGTCATCTGGCCGGTTGTCGTATCGAACATATACGCCCGTGGGTTACCGGACACCAGATAGGATTCCCCAACTACTCTGGTGCCGTCGGCGCTTATATCTATTGCATCGGTATACGTTCCGCCCAGCGATGGCAGAGTCGTCGTTGCGCCGGATTTCCATAGAAAAGCCGAGGTTTTCCCTGTGTTAGGATTCCAGCTGCTTCCGACGATAGTATTGCCCGTATAATCTGCGGCACGTGCTACGCTTCTGGTCTGCCCGGTATTGAGCCCCATATTTTGCAGGACAGGTCCGCCGGATGCCGAAAATGTCCAGAAGACGGCCGTAGTCAGGTTTGTTCCACCCGGAGTCGAGGAGCCAACCACGACATTTCCGTCCCCGCTCACGCCCCAGGCGTCAGAGCCGTACCCAAGCGTTCCCAGTTCCAGGATGCCGCCTGTGGCTGTCCATCTGAATGCACGTTTCTCGGCCTGAGGGGTAAAAGTAGCAAATCCGACAATGACAGAACCGGAATCATCAACACCCGTCGCAAGGGTATTCGCCAATGTGTTGGATAGGAGCGGGTTCAGTTCGATGGTATTTGACAGGTTTCCCCCGTTCCAATACGCGCCGACGTTACGTCCGGCGGTCGTATAGGCGCTGCCTACGGTTGTACTTCCGTTGAAACTTGTCTTCAGTGGATTGACGGAGTTGTAGCCGGTACCAACAGCAAAATTGGTTCTGGTCCCTGTTGCAAGGTCGTAAAGGTCGCGCACTCCGCTGGTGTCAAGCAGAACGACGCTTCCGTCGCCGCTGATATCGAGCGCTGAGGTTGTCCGGTAGCTTGCAATACCCACTTCTGTTGACAAATCCGTCATCGTCGGCGCCGCGGGCGGAGCCTGCGCGGCCGCCGGTGCCGCAAAAAACAATGCCACTGATGTCAGGGCTGAAGAGGCGACTAACGCATGAAATCGATACATATTTGATACTCCCAGATTTTTTCCAGCCAGTATTCGCTATTGGCAGTTGGCATATCAACTAAATTGTTCCCATAGTAATCAACGGGTTGACATGTTTTTCGAGTCCCCAAGAGGTTTAGCGCGGCATATTTGCGAATATTTTTCCGATAATTTTTATGTCGGGGTCGAAATTTTCACATCCGACATTGACAATTTGTCGATAAAATATCTTTATGAATTCTGGACTGAAAATCGGGGAAAATCATGGGCACGAAACAGTGGGATTTCTGGATTGATCGCGGCGGCACCTTTACCGACATCGTGGCGCGTGACCCCGACGGCGTGATCCGCGCCCATAAACTGCTGTCCGAAAACCCCGAAGGCTACGCCGACGCCGCCATACAGGGCATTCGCGACCTGATGGGGCTGGAAGCCGGCGCGCCGATCCCCTCGGACCGGATTGCCGCTGTCAAAATGGGCACCACGGTGGCGACCAACGCCCTGCTGGAACGCAAGGGCGACGCCACACTTCTGGTCACCACCCGCGGTTTCCGCGACGCGCTGGAAATCGGCTATCAGGACCGCCCCGATATTTTCGCGCGCGAGATTATCAAGCCCGAACTCCTCTATTCCGACGTGATCGAGGTGGCCGAGCGCCTGCGCGCCGACGGCACGGTGGAGGCCGCTCCCGATCCCGACCGGGTGCGCGCCGACCTGCAGGCCGCCTATGATTCCGGCATCCGCGCCGTGGCCATCGTTTTCATGCACGCCTATGCCTATCCGCAGCACGAACAGTTGGTCGCCGGCATCGCCCGCGAGATCGGCTTCACACAGGTTTCCGCCAGCCACGCGGTGTCGCCCCTGATGAAACTCGTCGGACGGGGCGACACCACGGTGGTGGACGCCTACCTCTCGCCCATCCTGCGCCGCTATGTGGAACAGGTGGCGGCGGAACTGGGGGAGGGCGTGCGCCTGATGTTCATGATGTCCTCGGGCGGGCTGACAGCGGCGGAACTGTTCCAGGGCAAGGACGCGATCCTTTCCGGTCCGGCGGGCGGCGTGGTCGGTGCGGTGCAGACCTCGGCCCTTGCGGGGTTCGAACAGATCATCGGCTTCGACATGGGCGGCACCTCGACCGACGTCTGCCACTACGACGGCGCCTTCGAGCGCGCCTTTGAAACCGAGGTCGCCGGCGTGCGCATGCGCGCCCCGATGATGCGTATCCATACAGTGGCGGCGGGGGGCGGCTCGATCCTCTCCTACGACGGCCAGCGGTTCCGCGTCGGCCCCGAAAGCGCCGGTGCCAACCCCGGCCCGAAATGCTACCGTCGCGGCGGTCCGCTGGCGGTGACCGACGCCAACGTCATGCTGGGCAAGCTGCGGGCCGAGAATTTCCCGAAAATCTTCGGTCCCGACCAGAACCGGCCGCTGGATGTGGAGGCCGTGCAGGCCGCCTTTGCGGATCTCGCCGCCGAAATCGGGGACGGCCGCACGCCGGAACAGGTGGCCGAGGGGTTCCTGTCTATCGCCGTGGAAAACATGGCCAACGCCATCAAGAAAATCTCGGTCCAGCGCGGCTATGACGTATCGGGCTATGCGCTCACCTGTTTCGGCGGGGCGGGCGGGCAACATGCCTGCGCCGTGGCCGATGCGCTGGGCATGGAAACCGTGATCGTGCATCCGCACTCCGGCATCCTGTCCGCCTACGGTATGGGGCTGGCCGACATCCGCGCCAACCGCACCCGCGCGGTGGTGGAGCCGCTGGGGCAGGCCGACACCGCCCCCCTGATCGCGGCCCTGAGCGCCGAAACCGAGGCCGAGCTGGCCGGGCAGGGCGTCCCCGTCGACGACATCGAAACCCACCCGCGCCTGCACCTGCGCTATGACGGCACCGACACGCCGATCGCCGTCGATCTGGCCGACGAGGCCACCATGCGCGCCGCCTTCGAGGCCGCACACAAGAAACAGTTCGGTTTCGTTTTCGAGGGCAAACAGATCATCATCGAGGCCGCCGAGGTCGAATCCGTCGGCGGCGGTGCCAGCATCGACGAACCGGCGCTGCCCGAGGTCGAAACCGAAGTCCCCCCGACCGAAACCGCCCGTGTCTTTTCCGGCGGCACATGGCACGACGCCGGCGTGTTCCGCAACCGCGACGCCTTTCGCCCCGGCCAGAAGTTCACCGGCCCTGCCCTGATTGTCGAGCCGCACCAGACCGTGGTCATCGAACCGGGCTGGCAGGCCCGCGTCAACGCCCACAACCATATCATCCTGCGCCGCATCACCGCGCTGGAACGCCAGCACGCCGTAGGAACCGAGGCCGATCCGGTGATGCTGGAGGTCTTCAACAACCTGTTCATGTCGATTGCCGAACAGATGGGCGTCACCTTGCAGAACACCGCCTATTCGGTGAACATCAAGGAACGGGTCGATTTTTCCTGCGCGGTGTTTGCCGCCGATGCCTCGCTGGTGGCCAACGCGCCGCATATGCCGGTGCATCTGGGGTCTATGGACCGTTCGGTCGAGGCGATTATCGCCCAGAACGCCGGCAGGATGCGCCCCGGCGATGTCTTTGCCCTGAACGCCCCCTACAATGGCGGCACCCATCTGCCCGACATCACCGTGGTGACGCCCGTATTCGACGACGCGGGCGAAAACATCCTGTTCTATGTGGCCTCGCGCGGGCACCATGCCGATGTCGGCGGCTCCGCTCCCGGCTCCATGACGCCGCTGGCCACCAATGTGGACGAGGAAGGCGTGCTGTTCGACAACTTCCTGCTGGTGGACCGCGGCGAATTCCGCGAGGACGCCCTGCGCGAGCTGTTGACCAACCACAAATACCCCTGCCGCAACCCCTACCAGAATATCGCCGACCTCAAGGCGCAGATCGCCGCCAACGCCAAGGGCATCGCCGAACTGCGCAAGATGGTCCGGCAATTCGGCCTACCGGTGGTCAACGCCTATATGCAGCACGTCCAGGACAACGCCGAGGAAAACGTCCGCCGTGTGATCGAGGTGTTGAGGGACTCCGAATGGGAAACGCACACCGATCAGGGCGCGGTGATCAGGGTAAAGATCACCGTGGACAAGGCCGCGCGTTCCGCCACGGTCGATTTCACCGGCACCAGCCCGCAACAGGACAGCAACTTCAACGCGCCCGAGCCGGTGGCACGGGCCGCCGTTCTGTATGCCTTCCGCCTGATGGTGGACGGCAACATTCCGATGAACGCCGGTTGTCTGAAACCGATCGACATCATCATCCCCGAGGATTGCATGCTGCGCCCGAAATATCCGGCCGCCGTGGTTGCCGGCAATGTGGAGACCTCGCAGCACGTCACCAATACCCTGCTGGCGGCGCTCGGCGCCATGGCCAATTCGCAGGGCACCATGAACAACCTGACGTTCGGCAACGACGAATACCAGTATTACGAAACCATCTGTTCCGGCTCGCCTGCCGGTCCCGGCTTCAACGGCACCGACGCGGTGCAGGTGCATATGACCAACTCGCGTCTGACCGACCCCGAAATACTGGAGTTCCGCTATCCTGTGTTGCTGGAGGATTTCCACATCCGCCGCGGCACCGGCGGCACCGGAAAATGGCACGCCGGTTCCGGCACACGCCGCACGCTGCGGTTCCTCGAACCGATGGATTGCGCCATCCTGTCCTCGCACCGCACCCTGCCGCCGAAGGGGCTGGAGGGCGGCGATGACGGGGCGCTCGGCCTGACACAGGTGCGCCGCGCCGACGGGACCGTAGACACGCTGAACGGCTGTGACCAGACGGTGCTGCAGGCGGGCGATGCGGTGATCGTCCAGACCCCGACGGCAGGCGGATACGGGCGCGCCTGATCCGTTCACGGCGCGCTCACATCCCTTTGCGCCAGAGTTTACCGCTGCGGCGCGCCAGCTCTGCTAGACATGCACTGCGACAAAATTGCAGTCAGTCTGAAGGAGAGAACAATGGCACATACAATTCGAACGCTCCGCGCAAAGGCGCTGGCCGGAGGGCTGGCGGTTAT
The DNA here is from genome assembly GCA_964506345.1 of uncultured Rhodobacterales bacterium. Taxonomy (GTDB): domain Bacteria; phylum Pseudomonadota; class Alphaproteobacteria; order Rhodobacterales; family Rhodobacteraceae; genus NORP23. Next base: position 16,007 of record CAZDLV010000017.1, read on the forward strand.
GGCCGGCCTCGTTACCCTTGGCGCCACGGGCGCCGTTGCCCATGTCAAACCGGGGACGCAGTCGGCCGCGGCCCACGGGCAGGCCCTGTGGCAATTCCCCGACCGCCGCGCACTTGATCCGGCGCTGTTCGGAACACCCGACGCGCCGTTGAACGTCGAGCTGCTGCCGCTGTCCGAACGTCTGAGCAGCGCCGATGGCAGCGCCTACACCACGATCAGGAACCCGTCGATGTTTTCCAACAACATCAAAATGACTACCGGCGATTTCAAAATGACCGTGGTCGATGCCACCGCCAAGGACGGCATGGGATCCAAAGACGAGGTGGCAATGGAGGCCTCGTTTGTCGGGCCGAATGGTCGTAATTTCCGCGTCGTGATGAACAAGGTTATCCCGGTTGGCCCCGACCACCCGTTTTTTGGCGGTGTCGGCACCAATGTCCTGATGCACGGTGGCACCGGCATCGGCACGCCGCTGGTCGCGCAGGAATTTTCCTACATTACCGTTTGGGGGCTAGGCAATGTCTATATCGACGGCAAACTGGTGGACAGCAAACGGGTGATTCATGTCATGGTATCCGAACGCACCCGCACCGATGATTTTCAGGTGGGCTTCGGCGTTGCGAACCCCGACAAGCTGGAAATCCATCTGGCCATGCCGCCGCTCAAAGGGTCACCGAACGGCCCCGTGGCCAGCCCGATCCCGACCGGCGTCATGCTGCCGAACGGCAAGGAACAACCGTTCATGCATGTGAACTTCTACGGGAATGCCACGCTCCAGGGCAACCGTTTCTACACCAACTGACCATCCCGCCCGCCGGCCGACGCCCCGTTTTCCGACGGGGCGTTACCGGTTGGTTCATCTTTCCTTAACCATTTACCGCTATACCCCCCTCTGCCGGGCGAGGCTCTGACAAGGCCATAGGGACTATCGCGCTGGGCAACACGCAACACTTACCTGACGATCCGTCCGACATTCGGGGACGTCTCGTAGCGACAGACTTTCCCGATGCACGGCGTCGGACATGCACAGCGCGATGGTTACCCCTCCGCCACCCGACCGTTCCCCTATGACGGTCATCACAGGTTCCACGGCAGAACCCTCCGAGAAACAGCAGAAAACGGCGCGGTTTTACCGGACGCCATATTTTTTGTGCGGAAATTTGGGTGAAAACCATCCCGATCGCCCGACGGACACGTCGGGCAGCGCCCGAACCGCCCCCACGGGGCGGGCGCTTCTCGCCCACCCCTCGGTTCGGGCGATGCCCTGTGTCTTTGGGTGCGACCGTTTTAGAGTGGAGTTATCCTTCCGGCAATCAATGAGTGCGCCATACCTAATCGTCCATCTTCAGCGCATTGATAAACGCGCTCTGCGGGATGTCCACCTTGCCGAACTGGCGCATCTTCTTCTTGCCCTTTTTCTGCTTGTCCAGCAGCTTGCGCTTGCGGGTCATGTCGCCGCCGTAGCACTTCGCGGTCACGTCCTTGCGCAGGGCCGAGATCGTCTCGCGCGCGATGATCCGCCCGCCGATGGCCGCCTGGATCGGCACCTTGAACATGTGCTGCGGGATCAGCTCCTTGAGCTTGGCGCACATGGCACGGCCGCGGGCCTCGGCACGTGCGCGATGCACCATGGTCGACAGGGCATCCACCGGCTCGTCATTCACCAGAATCTGCATCTTGACCAGCTGGTCCTCGCGATAGCCATACATCTGGTAGTCGAAAGAGGCATAACCCTTGGTCACCGATTTCAGCCGGTCATAGAAATCGAACACCACCTCGTTCAGCGGCAGGTCGTAAACCACCATCGCCCGCGTGCCGGCATAGGTCAGGTCCAGCTGGATACCGCGCCGGTCCTGACACAGTTTCAGCACATCGCCCAGATATTCGTCCGGCACAAGGATCGTCGCCTTGATGCGCGGTTCCTCGATATGGTCGATATGGGTCGGGTCGGGCATGTCGGCGGGATTGTGCAGCTCTTTCACCGAACCGTCGTTCATGTGGATCTGGTATACCACGCTCGGCGCCGTGGTGATCAGGTCGATATCGTATTCGCGTTCGATCCGGTCGCGGATCACCTCCATATGCAACAACCCGAGGAAGCCGCAGCGGAACCCGAACCCCAGCGCCGCCGAGGTCTCCATTTCATAGGAAAAGCTCGCATCGTTCAGCGCCAGCTTGCCGATCGCCTCGCGCATGTCCTCGAACTCCGCGGAATCGACAGGGAACAACCCGCAGAACACCACCGGCTGGGCGGGGGCGAAACCGGGCAGGGCCTCGGCACAGCCCTTTTTCTCGTGCGTGATGGTATCGCCGACCCGCGTGTCGCGCACCTGTTTGATGCTGGCGGTCAGAAATCCCAGCTCGCCGGGGCCGAGGCTGTCAATCGGCGTCATCTCGGGCTTGAACACGCCGACCCGATCCACCGGATAGACCGCATCCGTGTGCATCATGCGGATCCGGTCGCCCTTTTTCAGCCGCCCGTCGATGATCCGCACCAGCACGACAACGCCCAGATAGGCGTCATACCAGCTGTCCACCAGCATCGCCTTCAGCGGCGCGTTCCCGTCGCCCTCGGGCGGGGGCAGGCGGTTCACGATCGCCTCCAGCACGTCGGGAATGCCGAGGCCGGTCTTGGCCGAGATCATCACCGCCTCGCTGGCGTCGATCCCGATTACGTCCTCGATCTGTTCGCAGACCTTCCCGGGCTCGGCCGCCGGCAGGTCGATCTTGTTAAGCACGGGGACGATCTCGTGATCCGCCTCGATGGCGTGATAGACATTGGCCAGCGTCTGCGCCTCCACCCCCTGGCTTGCATCGACCACCAGCAGCGACCCCTCCACCGCGCGCATGGAGCGGCTGACCTCATAGGCGAAATCCACATGGCCGGGGGTGTCGATCAGGTTGAGGACATATTGCTCCCCGTCCTTGGCCGTATAGTCGATCCGCACGGTCTGCGCCTTGATGGTGATGCCGCGCTCGCGCTCGATATCCATATTGTCGAGCAGCTGCGCCTGCATGTCCCGTTCCTTGACGGTCCCCGTCTCCTGGATCAGCCGGTCGGCCAAGGTGGATTTCCCGTGGTCGATATGCGCCACGATAGAGAAATTGCGGATATGTTTCAGATCGGTCATGGGGCAGGATATGATGGGCTTTTGCACTTTCGTCAAGCACTGGCTGGGTTGTGGCGGTCAGGGGGCGATATAGCGGCAGCGCCCGCGCGGGGTTGTGTTTGACGCGGGTTTTGCCGATGCTGGCGCGAAGGAGGTATCGCGATGATCGAAATCACGGATCGCGAAGGTCTGGAAAGCTGGTTGCAGGGTAAACCGCGCGAGGTGTCTGTGGCCATTGCCGCCCGCGCGGCATTACGGGTGCTGCCCTATGCGGCGGGGGTAACAGTTCGGCACGAATTGCGAGAATTCGATTTGACTGTTTTGACGGGTCGCGCAGCCCTTGTGGCTTCGGTCGCGGCATATTTACCGACGGCCACCTACGCCGCCACCTATGCCGTCACCTACGCCGTC